>NZ_JAKTNR010000003.1 GCF_022760855.1 Thermus albus | reverse complement strand
GGAGGGCCCGGCTGCTGCTGGTACCCTGGTCCAGGGCCAAAAGGTAGTTCATAAGACCTCCCGTAGCCTTTTTGCCGTTTCCTCGGGCAAGGCGTCCACCACAAACGTACCCGCTCCCAGCTCCGTGCCCGCCAGGAACTTGAGCTTGTCCTTGGCCCGCTTGGGCGGATAAAACTCCACGTGGAAATGGAAGGTGCGCTCCTCCCCTAGGGGGGCTGCGTGGAAGACCATGACGTAGGGAAAGGCCTCCCCGAAAAGGGCGTCGTAGCGGGCCACCACCCGGCCCAGAAGGCGGGCGAAGGCGGCCATCTCCTCATGGGAAAAGGTCCAAAGCCCGGGGTGGCGCTGCCAAGGGACCACCCAAACCTCATAGGGGTAACGGGCAAAGGGGGGTACGAAGGCTAAGAACCCCTCCTCCTGGTCCACCCGGTAGGGCTCCAAGTGGGGAAGAAGCTCGAGGAGCACCGGCCTTTCCCGGAAGGCCTGGCTTTCTCGCTCCAAGATGGGGGGCACCAAGGGGTAGGCGTAGATCTGCCCATGGGGGTGGTGCAGGGTCACCCCCACCGCCTCCCCCCGGTTTTCAAAGGGCATGACGAACTGGATGCCCTTTAGGGCATATAGGGCCTGGTACCGCTCCCGCCAAACCCAAGCCAGAAGAAGCCTTTCCTCCTCCGTGAGGGTGGCCAGGCTCCCCACGTGGGCCTCGGTGTAGACCACCACCTCACAGCGGCCTAAAGCCTCCCCTGCGGGAACGGGCAACCCTTCCGGGGGAGGGGTGGGGCTTGGCACCAGGGAGGGAAAGCGGTTGTCAAAGACCGCCACCTGGAAGCGGGAAAAGGGGATCTCCGTGGGGAAACCCCCTTCCCGGCTAGGGCAAAGGGGGCAGTGCTCCTTGGGGGGCAAAAAGGTGCGCTCCTGGCGATGAGCAGCATAGACCACCCATTCCCGTCTCAGGGGGTGGTAGCGGAGGTGGGGAGCGGGGCTATAGGGCAGGGCGGGCTCTGGGAGGGGGGGGTCCTCGAGGGGATGAAGCCCGTAAAGGATGAGCTCCCGCCCATCCGCTTTGCGGTGGACACGCCTATAGTAGGGAAGCATAGTCCAAGACCTCCTCCCCCACCTGGAAGCGGTAGGGGCCAAGCTGGTTTACCGCCTGGTCCTGGCTCAGGAAGGCCAAAAGCCTTTCCCTCTCTTCCGGGGTAAGCCAGGAGGGGGGGTCGGAGGTGGCCTTGAAGCCGGTGATCTCCCCCATGGCCTCCTGGAGGCGCCTCTCTTCAGGGGTCAGCAAGGAGAAACAGCTTCGGAAATAGGCCACATCCGGGTCCACCTGCACGTTTTCCCGAAGCCACAGCCGGTGCAGGGTGGTGCGGAGGGCGTTTTTAAGCCCCGGTCCCGTGGGGTCGGAAAGCCAAAGGGAGCGGTCCTCGTTGTCCCA
Organism: Thermus albus; assembly: GCF_022760855.1. Classification (NCBI taxonomy): domain Bacteria; kingdom Thermotogati; phylum Deinococcota; class Deinococci; order Thermales; family Thermaceae; genus Thermus; species Thermus albus. The sequence goes on along the minus strand of NZ_JAKTNR010000003.1, from coordinate 279,894 downwards.
GTAGGGGGCGGCATCCGGGCCCACCCGGAGGCCGTCGGCAAGCCCCAAGGAGGCCAGGATGGGGGCCCCGCAGAAGAGAAGATAAGCGCCACCCGCTTCCTCCCGTATCCGCTCCATGGCCTTTCGGTACCGCCCCTCCCCCTCGGCCCCAGGAAGGGAAGCCGCATAGAGAAAGTCCAGCTTGATGTAATCGTACCCCCACTCCCGGACCTTGCGCACCAGGCCAGCCGCGTATTCCAAAACCTCCTCGTTCCCCGAGTCCAAGGCGTAAAGGGGTCTTCCCCAGTTAAATCCCGCTGGGATAGGCCGGCCTTCCCCATCCCTAAGCACCCACTCGGGGCGGGCATGCCCCAGGGGGCTGTCCGGGGTCAGCAGAAAGGGTGCCAGCCATAACCCGGCCCTGAGGCCTTTTTCCCGGATCCTCTCCGCCAAAAAGGCCATCCCCCGGGGGAAGCGATCGTTTGCCTCCCAGTCCCCAAGGGCTCGCTGCCAGCCATCGTCAATCTGGAAGACCTCAAAGGGGAAGTGGGCCACCTCCTCCAAGGCGGCGAGGAGCAAGGCCTCGCTGATGCGGGTGTAGTAGCCATACCAGGAGCACCACACCCTAAGGGGCTTTCCGGAAAGGCGCCGGGGAAGGTGGCTGGCGTAGGCGGAAAAAACCTCCTCTTCCGGTCCATAGGCCAAGAACCAGCGGCCCTCCCCCAAGGCATACCGCCCCAAAAGCACCTCCTGCCGCCCCAAAACCCTGGCCCCCAGATCCAAAGCTCCCAGGAGGAGAACCTTCCCATCCGCCAAGCGCAAAGCCCCAAGCCCACTACCCCACCAGGCCCCTCCCCACTCCGCCGCGTCCAAGAGGAAGGGGTCATCCGCCTGGGGGCGTCGCTCTTTAGGGAAAAGGGGCTTGGGCGGCTCCCCTAGGCCCACCCAGGCGGCCAGGCTCCAGCTTTGCCAGCCGTGGCGGAAAAACTGCGCCCCCCTAGAGGGAGCAAAGGCCCGAACTTCCCTTCCCCTCAGGAGATACCCCCCGGAAACCGGTTCCGAGGAGGCTGCCGTGACCCCCACCTCGAGGCGGGCCTGCCCCAAAGAGCCCCCAAACACCACCCGCATGTGCCACCCTCCTCCCCGGGCTTGGCCCGTTTCCAGCATTCTATCCCCTGGCCCCGTAGGGAAAGCGCAAGGCCAACCCCAGGGCCAAAAGGATAGCCAAAAAGGGAGGGCCTGCCATAAGGAAGCGGAAGGCGGCCTCGGGACTGGGCCCTGGGGCTTCCCCGCTCACGTAGCCGAAAAGGGGGGTGAGGAGGGCAAAGGAAAGGGCCTGCAAGGGTCCGGAAAGCCGGTTGATAAAGCCGTAGACGCTATAGTAAACTCCCTCCCGCCTCCTTCCCGTAAGCTCCGCGTCCCGGTCTATCACCTCCGAAAGGAGCACATCCCCCAGCACCAACACCCCGCCAAACCCCACCCCGATGAGCACCCCCACAGGTAAAGCCTGCCCGAGGCTCTGGGGCCAGAAAAGGAGCATGGCCCCCAGGGCCAAAAGGGCGATGGCAAACAGCCAGGCCCCCTTAGGACCCAAGACCCCCGCCAGCCGGGCCCAGAGGAAGACGGAGGGAAGCGCCGAAAGTAGCACGGAGGCGAAGAGCAAGGAGGTGGCCTCAGGGCCCAAGCCCAAGGCATACTTGGCGTAAAAGGGCATGGCCGCCCCAAAAAGCCCCACGGCGAAGAGGAGAAAAAGGGCGGCTAGGGAATATAGCCAAAAGGCCCCGTTTCCCAGGGTGTAACGGAAAGCGGGAAGGAAGGAAAGGGGCTCGGCCTCCTGGGCTTTGGGGTCCTCACGGACGGAAAGGAGAAAGAGGAGAACCAACACGCCCCCAAGGGCTCCGTAAAGCAAGGCCATACCGGAAAAGCCTAGGGCGGTGTAGACCAAAGGGGTTAGGGCAATGCTCACCGCCAGGCCCAGGAAGTAAAAGCCCTGCCGCCAGGCGTTGGCCCGGGCCCGTTCCTCCTGCCCCCGAAAGAGCTCGGGGAAAAGGGCGGCGTGGTTCACCCAGGTGAGGGCAGCGAAGGTTTCAAAAAGGAGGATCGTGCCCAGGCAGTACCAAAAAAGGGCCTGACCCTGGCGAAAAGGCTCAGGAACGTTGAAGGTCAGGTAAAAGGCCAGGAGCAAAGGGGGAAGCCCCAGGAAAAGCCAGGGCCGCCTGCGGCCCCAAGGGGTCTTGGTGCGGTCGGAGAGGTAGCCGAAAAGGGGGTCGTTCACCGCATCCCACACGGAGAAGACAAGCCGGGCTAAGGCAAAGGCGCTGGCCGCCAAGCCCACCTGGTCCAGGTAGTAGAAGGCCACGTAGGTGCCAAAGGTCTGGCCCGGCAAGGTAAGGCCCAAGGCTCCCAGGGCGTAGGCGATCCGAACCCGGATCACCAGGCCACCCCCAGGGGGAGGATGGGCTCCAGGAACCGCACCTCTAACACCTGCCGGGACCAAAGCCTCTCCCCCTCATAGGCCTCCCCCACCAAGCGGTAAGGCCCAGGAGGAAGCCTCCTCAAGGCCTCCTGGAGGGGAAGGAAGCGGGCTTGGACCTCCAGGGGGCTTTCCCAAAGCTCTCCCAGGCTGAAAAACCGCCTAGCCTCCCCCGGGGCCAAGGTCACCCCCTCCTCCCAAAGGGGAAGGCTCTCAGGGCCCTCCAGGAAGAGGCGCACCTTAAGCGCCAGGGGCCGGTCCAGGTCGCTTATAAGCCAGGCCTCCTGCAAGGGGGGGGCCCCCACCTCCACCTCTGCCCGGTAGGGGACCAGGGAGAGGAGAACCGGGCTGCTGGCCTCCTTTAGGGCAAAAAAGCCCTTTTTGGGCACCCGCTCCACGTCCAAAACCGCCCAGGTGATCCCCTCCCAGGGCTCCACCAACATGAACTGGAAGTAGCCCACCACCCGCCCCTTGGCCCGGCGGTAGGCGTGGATGGCAAACTGCAAAAGCCTCGCCTGATAGCCTTGGGAACTTTCCACAAACTCCTCCAGGGAGTTGCCAAGCCCCACCCCCGCCACCCGGAAGGTCTCGTGGGGCTGGAAGTTGTGGTAGGCATAGACCTCCCAGTTGGGAGGCCAGGCGGCCTCACCCAGAACCTTACGCAAAAGCTCCGCCCGGGGCAGGGCCTGGGCCCCGAACTCGGAAGGCAGGGGGGCCCCGGGCAGGGCCAGGAAGTCCCGCACCTGCCCCCAGTACCAGCCGGGGTAAGGGTGCTCGCGGAAGTCGGAGGCCTCCTTCACCGGACGGGTGGGGTCAGCGGCCCGAAGCCCGGCGGCCAGGAGGGGGCCTAGGGTGTGACGGTTATGGGTGGGCTCGTTCTGGGCACACCAGAGGTAGATGGAAGGATGGGCCCCCAAGGCCTCCACCATGGCCTGGGCCTGGCGCAAAGCCTCCTGGGCAAAGGCCTCGTCCGGAGCATAGCCCCATTGCAAGGGAAAATCCTGCCACACCAACACGCCTTCCCGGTCGCAGGCCCGGTAGAAGGCGGGGTGGGTCACGTGGGCGTGGACCCGCACCGCATTGAGGTTGGCCTCCTTGACCAGGGCCACGTCCTGCTGGGCCAGGGCCTCGGTGTAGCCGGCAAGCCACTGGGTGGGGATGATGTTGGTGCCCCTTAGGAATAGCCTCTTCCCGTTTAGGAGAAGCCAGCCCTCCCCATCCAGCTCCACGGTGCGGAAGCCCAAGGGCACGCTGAGGCTGGCCCCCAAAACCTCCGCCTCGAGGCGGAAAAGATGGGGAAACCCCCGCTCCCACACCTCCCATAACGGCATTTCCGGCAGGTCCCACACCACCTCCCGCCAACCCCGCCCCCCTTCCCCCTCGAGGACGGCCCTCTTTTCCAGCGCCTCCCCGGGGAAGTTTTCTGGGCCAATCCTAAGGTGCACCTCCTCGCGAAAGGGCCTTAGGGCATCCACCAGGAGGCGCACCCATAGCCGCCATCCCCCAGGCCGGGGAAGGAGGCGGTGGGTGAGGCCCAAAAGGGCCACCTCTTCCCGCACCCAGACCTCCACCCCGCCCCATAGCCCCCCTGTCCCTCGTTCCTGGCCCCGTTCCGTGGTTCCCCCGGGGCGGCAGTCGTGTTGCCCCAAGACCCCCTTTATCTGCCGCTTGATCCGGGGCCAGACCCCTAGGGGCTCCTTGGGGGCGGAAACCCTAAGGAGGACCTCCCCACCCGGGGGCAACTCCAGGAGCCAGGGGAAGAAATACCCCTCGTGCCGCCCCAGGTGGACGCCGTCCACCCAGGCCTCCTGGTAATAGTCCCCAAAGGAGCGGAGGAAGCGCCTTGGCCCCCCTTCGGGAAGGGGAAGCCGGTACCAGCCCACCTCCGCCTCCAGGCCCTCGAGGGTCCACTGGTGGGGCAAGCCCACCTCCCGCCAACCCCCATGGGGAAGCCCCTCTGGCGTTTCCGCCCCATGGGCCAAAAACCACGCCCTTTCCAGCCTCATTCCGCCACCTCCAAAAGGGCCTCTTGGAAAAGGGGAAGGCGAACCCCCCCTTCCCAAGCCGGGTACACCCTCCCCTCCACCCAGGCCCTTAAAAGCCTCCCGCCAAAAAGCTTTAGGCCAATCCCCTCCCAGGGCCAAGGGTAGCCCCCTTCGCCCTCCCAAAGGAGGCGAAAGCCCCCTTCCACCCTTTGCAGGCGGAAGCGGTCCAGCCGATAGGCCCCTTCCCCATCCCCCTCGTCCCAGTAGAGGAGACCCTCAGCCCCCTCTTCCCCCGGGTACAGGTGGAGGGTAAGCCCCTCCCCCTCCAAGAGGGGTAGGACGCTTCCCGCCCGCACCAGGAGGGGGATCCGCCCCAAGGGGGCGGGAAGCCGCACCCAGGCCGGGCCCTGCGAAACGCCTTCCTCCTCCCAGGAGTACCACCTTCCCTTGGGCAGGGGCACCTCCTTGGCCCGGGCCCCCTCCTCCAGGACGGGGGCCACCAAAAGGGCCTCCCCCAGGAGAAAGGCCTCCTCGGTGTAGGGACCCCCTTGCAGGAAAAGGGGCCGGAGGAGGGGAAGCCCCTTTCGGCTCGCTCGGTAGGCCAAGGTATAGAGGTAAGGGAGGAGCCTTTCCCTAAGCTCCATGGCCCAGCGCGCCCCCTCCAAGACCTCATCCCCGAAGCGCCAGGGTTCCCGCCGCCGGGTCCAGCGGGCGGAGTGGAGGCGGAAGAAGGGGGTGAAGGCGGCCATCTGGAACCAGCGCAGGTAAAGCTCGGGGGAGGGGTTGCCGCTAAAGCCCCCGATGTCCGAGCCCACGAAGTACACCCCGGAGAGGGATAGCCCCAGGAGGGCCCGCAGGGTGGTCCTGAGGCCCTCCCAGGTGCTCTCCACATCCGCGGTCCAAGCCCAGGCGTACCGCTGTACCCCCGCATACCCCGCGCGGGTGAGGAGAAAGGGCCGGGAAAGAGGGGCATGTTTACGGAACCCCTCCCAGGTGGCCCGGGCCATGAGGAGGCCGTAGAGGTTGTGGGCCAGGAGGTGGTCGCCCCCTTGGCCCTCGAGGCTATGGCGCACCCCCTTGGGAAAGGTGGGCTCCCCCCAGGCGGCGAAGAGGGCGGGCTCGTTCATATCCAGCCAGAAGCCCGAAACCCCCAGCTCCAAAAGGCCCTTGAGCTTATCCCCCCACCAGTCCCGGGCCCTGGGATCGGTGAAGTCCGGGAAGGCGGCAAGCCCGGGCCAGACAGGGCCTAGGAAAACCTCCCCCGAGGGCAGGCGGCAAAACACCCCTTCCCTTAGGCCCTCCTCATAGGGGGGAAACCCCTTTTCCGCCTTGATCCCCGGGTCCAGGATGAGCACCGTGCGCACGCCCTTTTCCCGAAAGGCCCGCACCATCCCCCCTAGGTCGGGGAAGCGCCTTTCGTCCACGGTAAAAACCCGGTAACCCCGCATGTAATCTATGTCCAGGTGCACGGCCCTTAAAGGGAGACCCCGCTTAAGGAAGCCCTCCACCACCTCCTCCACCTCCCTCCTCGTCCCAAGCCCCCAGCGGGCATACTGGAAGCCCAAGGCAAAGCGGGGCGGCAAAGGGGGAAGGCCGGTGAGCTGCACATAACGGGCCAAAGCCTCTTCCAGGGGCCCTGGAATCAGGTAGTAGCGGAAGGGGCCACCCCAAAAGCCCACCAAGGCCTCCTCCCCCCGAAGGTCGGCAAAGCCGTCCGCAGGGTTCTCGTAGAAGGCCAGGTACCCCCCCTCGTGAAGGAGGGAAAGCCAAAGGGGCACCGAAAGGTAAAGGGGGTCCTCCCCAAGGCCGTAGCTTCCCCCAGGGTCCCGGTTCCAGAAGCGGAAGACCCCACCCCGGCGGTCCAGGGGATGGGCCCTCTCCCCGAGGCCCAAAACCCTCTCCCCCGGAACGAGGCGCACCCGGTGCCGCCAAGCAGGCCCTAAGCGTTCGGGATAAGATTCTTGCCGCAAAAGCCTTTCCTCCCCGTCCCAGAGGCTTAAGCCTTCCCCCTCCAGGCGTAGGGCCAGGCGAGGGGTCTTTAGGAGGTAGCCCTCCTGGGTCTTCAGGCGCTCGGGCTCAAAGGCGGGGGGTGTGCCGCCCGCCAGGGCATAGGGCGGCACAGGCTCCCCGGGAAACCAGGTGAGGCGGAGGAGGTCCTCGCCGAGGAAGACCGCTTCCAGATAGGGATCCTGCCCGCGACCGGGCGTGGCCTCTTGAAAGTAGACCCTAACCCCCCCGGGAATGGCCTCGAGGTTCCTAGGCCTCCCCACCCCCTGCCAAGCCTCCGCCATGGGGGCCCTCCCCTCTAGAGCCTCCAGCTGGTCCCTCCTCCGGGCGTACTGGAGGGCGAGAAGGATAACGCCCGGGCCCAGGAAGGCCACGGTTTTCCCCACACTCCAAAGCGTTTTCAGCCAACCTTTTCGGGGTGCACCCATATCCTCCCCTCCCTACTCAAAAAGGATCCGCCTCACCTCGCACCCTTCCAGCAAGGCCCGCACCCTTTCCGGGGGCACCTTGGGCCTACGCCAAAAGTCCAAAAGCCCGTTTTCCTCCTGGAAGGTGTCGTAGAGCTGGGTGTAGCCAAACCCGCTTAGACGGCTTTCGCACACCGCCTGCACGTAGCGCAGAACTTCCGCCAAGAAGGCCTCTTCCCCCTCCACCTCCCGGTACCCCCAGCCCGGGGTAGGACCCCTTAGCCTAAGCCCTCCAAACTCGGAAAGAAGGGGCCACACCCCATCGGGAACACCCTCCTGGGAAAGGGGGCGGCCCATGGGGGCCAAGGGAAAGCCCCCTTGCCCGTACCGCCGGGAGAGGACCTCGGGGGGAGCGTAGTCGTGCACGGTGTAGAGGTCCCAAAAAGGTCCGTGTTCCCAACCGTCGTTGTCCACCAAAAGGCGGCTGGGATCCAAGGCACGGGCTAGCAGGAAGACCCCTTGGAGGAAGGCCTGGGTTTCCCGCCTCCAGGGAGCAAGCCCCCAGCTTTCGTTGAAAAGGACCCAGGCCACCACGCTGGGGTGGTTATAGTCCCGCTCCAAAGCCACCTGGAGTTCGGCCAGGTAACGCCGGGCCGCAGTCGGGGAGAAGCGGAAGAAACTGGGCATCTCGGCAAACACCAAAAGCCCAAGCCGGTCCGCCAGGTGGAGGTAGCGGGGGTCTTCCAGCTTCTGGTGCTTGCGCACCCCATTGAAGCCCAAGGCTTGGGCCAGCTCCACGTCCCGCCTAAGGGCGGATAGGCCTGGGGCCGCCAGGTGGCCTTCGGGCCAAAGCCCCTGGTCCAAGGCCAGCTTGGGGAAGTAGGGCTCCCCGTTGAGGAAGAAGACCCCCTGCCTGGCGGAAACCTCCCTTAGGCCCCCGTAGGAATAGACCTCGTCCAACACCCGCCTTCCCCTAAGGAGGCGGAGGCGCAAGGGGAAGAGCACCGGGTTTTCCGGGCGCCAGTAGAAGGCCTCCGCGTTTCCCTTGAAGGGAAGCCCCAAAAACCCCCGGGCAAGCCCACCCAAAAGGGGAAAGCGGGCCTCCAACCAAGGCCTTTCCGCCACCAACCCCTCCCCCCTTGCCCCCGGGAAAAGGGCCACCTCCACCCCATCCCCTTCCCCCAGGGCCCGCACCTCCAGGTGGAAGCCCAAAGCCTTCAGGTCCGGGGTTAGGCGCAAGGCGGCGATATGGCTTTCCGGTACCCACTCCAACCATACCGGCTGCCATATCCCCGTGGTCCGGGGATAGAAGATTCCCTCGGGCTCCGCCAAGGCCTGCTTTCCCCGGGGCTTTTCCGCATCCCAGGGGTCATCCTCGGCCCGCACCAGGACCTCGAGGGGCCTATTGGCCAAAGGGGTGAGTTCCAGGCTAAAAGGGGTGTGCCCGCCCTCATGCGCCAAAACCCTCACCCCATCCAAAAAGACCTCCGCCCGGTAGTCCACGGCCCCGAAGCGCAGGAAAACCCGCCAGCCAGGCCTTGGCCTCAGGCGCAAAACCCTCCGGTACCAGGCCACCTCCACCAAAGGCTCGTCCACCCCGCTACCCGGGGCCTCAGGCGGGAAGGGAACCAGGATCTTGCGACCGAAGCGCACCCTTTCTGGCCGTTCCGCCTCGCTTAGGGCCAAGTCCCAGGGGCCCTCGAGGGCCTTCCAGCTCGGGCGCTGAAGGGTGGGCCTGGGGTGGTTGGGGTCCAGCTTCATGGGGTTCCTCACTCCTTTATCTCGTGGGGGAAGAAGGCCGTGAGGAAATAGGCCAGCAGGATGGCCACCCCCGGGATCACCGCCACCAGGAAGCGGAAGGCCAAGCCCGGGTTGGGGCCGGGGTTCTCCCCGCTCACGTAGCCGAAAAGGGGACCGAGAAGGGCGAAGGAAAGCCCCACCAAAGCCCCCGAAGCCCGGCCCAAAAGCCCCACCAGGCTGTAGTAGGCCCCTTCCCGCCGGGTTCCCGTCCTCTCGGCGTCCAGGTCAATCACCTTAGCCATCACCACCTCCCCCGTGACCCGCACCCCGGCAAACCCCACCCCCACCAAGGCCCCCACCAGGATGGCGGGGAAAAGGCTTTGCGGCAGGAAGAGGAGCAGGGCCGCCAAGCCCATGAGAAGGTGGGCCAGCCGCCAGGCCCGCTTCCCCCCCAAGGCCCCCGCAAGCCTTCCCCAGAGGAAGACGGAGGGCAGGGCCACCAGGAAGACCGCGGCGAAGAGGAAGGTGGTGGCCGCCTCGGGCAAGCCCAGGCTGTGCTTGGCGTAGAAGGCCATGCCCGTCTGGATCACCATGCGCCCAAACTCAAAGAGAAGCCCCACCAAGGCCACCACCCAAAAGGCCCGGTTGGCCAGGACCAGGCGGAAGGACTCCCGAAGCCCAAGCCCGCTTTCCGCCCTGGGGTCTTCCTGGATGCCCGGGAGAAAGAGGAGGAAGGCCAAAAGGGCAAGGACAGAGAAGAAAAGGGCCATGCCCAGGAAACCCACCTGGGCGTAGACCAAAGGGGCCAGGGCAATCCCCAGGATGAGGCCGAAAAGCTCGGTGCCCCGCTTTAAGGCGGCGGCCCCTGCCCTTTCGGAGAGGCCCCGGAACATCTCCGGGAATAGAGCCCCGTAGTTGGTCCAGACCACGGTGGCCATGGTTTCATAAAGCACGATGCCCACGGCGAAGTAATAGGGCAAAACCGCAGGGGAGCGGGCCCACTCGGGCACCCAGAAGACCAGGATGTAGAAAAGGAGGAAAAGGGGTATCCCCAAAAGGAGCCAAGGGCGCCTGCGGCCCAGGCGGGTTTTGGTACGATCGGAAAGGTGGCCGAATAGGGGGTCATTCACGGCATCCCAGAAGGCATACACCGTGCGGGCCAGGGCATAGAAGGCGGCGGAAAGGCCCAGCTTTTCCAGATAAAAGAAGGCCAGATAGGTGCCAAAGCTTTCGGAAACCAAGGTAAGCCCCAGCTGCCCCGAGGCGTAGCGCCACTTTTTCATCATCGCCTCCTTCTAAAGCGCATCCCGGACCATCCGCCACGTCAGGGGGTGGAACTCCGCCAAAACCCTCCGCACCTCGGGGTGGGAAAGGGCAAAATAGTCGGCCTCCCGGGTCTGCCAGTCGGGAAGGGCCCGGCCCTCAGGGGTTGGGAGGGCGCTGTGGTGGACGACGTGATAAAGGCCTGGCGGTAACTTGGCCAGGTCCAAATAGAAACCCAGGCATTCCTCCGGGGGAAGGCCGTAGGCGTCCAGGAAGCGCACCTTGGGAAAGGGGGCCTGGGCTAGGAGCCGTTCCAGGTCCGGTAGGAAGACGCTGGGGACCCCGAGGCCCTCGAGGCTCTCCGGCACCAAGGGCACCAGGTGGTACTCCTGGGCCAACCGCAGGTAAACCTCCGCCAGGTCGGGCCTTAGTACCGCCCCTTGGTGGGTATCCACGTGGGTGGGCGAGAAAAGCCTTTTGGCCGCCTCAATCTGGGCCCTTAGCTCCCGTTCCACCTCCTCGAGGCGGGCCCTTTGCCACAGAACCTCCAAGGAACTCGGGAAATACCCCGCCTCGTCCCTAAGGCTTTCCCCTTCCGTCAGGGGCCGCATCCGGGGAGCGGGCCACTCGCTGGTGAGCACCAGGTGCACCCCCAAATCCTCCCCCCTCACCCCGCTGGCCCAGGCCCCTGGCACCATCACGCTTCCCGTGGGAAAGCCCAGGGCCTGGTAGGCGCTGTTTTGCGCATGGGTCAGGCCCAGGTCGTCGTGGTGCAAGAGGAGGACCCGACGTCCAAAAAGGCCAAGCCTCGCCAAAAGGTCCATAAGACCCCCTTTCCCTTCAGGATTCCATCCTAGCGCAGAGGCTAGGGGAATGCCAGGGGAAAAGGGCCCTTACGGCCAACCCACCCGGGGGGTGGCTACTCCAAGGCCAGCTCCACCAGCCGCCTGAGGAGCTCGGGGTAAGGAAGCCCCCCGGCGGCGAAAAGCCTGGGGTACATGCTGGTGGGGGTGAAGCCGGGGATGGTGTTGATCTCGTTGAGGTAGACCTCCCCCTCCGCCAGGAAGAAGTCCACCCGGGCCATGCCCCGGATGCCCAGAAGCCTATAGGCCTTCAGGGCCAGCTCCTGCACCGTTTCCTGGGTGCCCGGGTCCAAGGGCGCCGGGATCAAAAGCTCCGCCCGCCCCGGGGTGTACTTGGTTGCATAGTCGTAAAAGGCCGCCCGATAGCGCACCTCCCCCACCGGGCTGGCTTCCCCAAAGATGTTGCCCAAGACCCCCACCTCCAGCTCCCGCACCCCCAAAAGGGCCTTCTCCACCACGGCCTTCTGGTCGTGGCGGAAGGCCTCCGCCAGGGCCTCCTCCAGCCCAGCGTACCCCTCCACCCGGCGGATGCCGATGCTGGAACCCGTGTTGGCGGGCTTGACAAAAAAGGGTGGGTCAAAGGGAATAAGGGGGGTCTCTCCCCGGTAAACCGCCACCCAGGGCACCACGGGAATCCCCGCCTGGGCCAAGACCCGCTTGCTTAAGTCCTTGTCCATGCAAAGGGCGCTGGCCGCCACCCCCGCCCCCACGTAGGGCTTGCCTAGCATTTCCAGGAAACCCTGAAGGGTGCCGTCCTCTCCCCATCTTCCGTGTAGCAAGGGGAAAACCACGTCAAACCGGCTCCATTCCAAGGAGGGTGGGAAGGCATCCCGGCCCTCTAGGGCCACGCCAGCCCTAAGGGCTTCCTGGGCCTCCTCGCCCAGAAGCCACCGGCCATCCTTGGCGATCACGGCGAGCTCGGTGGGAAAGGGCATGTGCTCCAAGACCCCCTGGGCGGAGAGCAAGGAAACCTCGTGCTCGGGGCTCCTTCCCCCGGCGATGAGGAGGACTCTAGGCGCGGCCATGTCTAGAGCTTAGCCTCCCTCTTGGGAAAGGTCCAGACGGTTGTAGCGGGAGGCGCACGGGGCAAGCCCTTCCCTAACCCAGCACAGCACCGCCTCCTTGGCCGCCTCGAGGACCCTCTCCACCACCGGCCACTCCTCGGGGAGGAAGGGGGAAAGCACATACGCCGCCCCCAACTCCCGGGCAGGGGGCTTGCCGATGCCCAGGCGCAGGCGGTGAAAGGCCTCGGTTCCCAGGGCCTCGGCGATGGAGGCCACCCCCCGGTTTCCCGCCGGGCTTCCTCCAGCCCGTAGCCGCAAGCGCCCCAAAGGCAGGTCCATCTCGTCGTGGACCACCAAAAGGCGCTCCGGAGGGATCTTGTAAAAGCGCACCAAGGGGGCTACCGCCTGGCCGCTTAGGTTGTAGTAGGTGAGGGGCTTGAGGAAAATCCCCTTCTCCCCTGCCACCTCCACTTCGGCCAAAAGGGCCTCCCCCTTGGGGCGGAACTCCAGCCCCAGCCGGTCCAGGACCATGAACCCCAGGTTGTGCCGGGTCTTGGCGTACCGCTCCCCCGGGTTTCCCTGGCCCACCACCAAAAACATTCCTCCCCCTCCCCAAAAGGAGGCGGGACCGCTGGCCGATCCCACCTCCTATCCCTTTCCCGCCATATGGTGCTCCAGAGGTGCTCGAGGGCCTAGCCCGGAAAAGGGAGGCACCGGGGTTCCCACCTCGGCGAAAGCCAAGGTGGGGGGTATTACTCCTCCTCTTCCTTCTTGCCCTTCTTGATCACCTCGGGCTCGGCGGGGGCCTCGAGGACCTCGGCCGCCAGCTTCTCCACGTCCTCAGGGGGCACCACCGCGGCGATGGTCTCCTCGGGAGAAACGGCCAGCTTAACACCTTCAGGAAGCTTCAGGTCAGCGGCATGGAGGCTATCCCCAATGCCCAAGCTGGAGACATCCACCTCAAGGAACTCGGGGATGTTCCGCGGGGAAACCCTGACCAGGATGTCCCGGTGGATCTCCTGCAACACCCCACCTTCCCGCACCCCCTGGGGCGTACCCACGAAGCGCAAGGGGATGTACATCTCCACCGGCTCATCGGAGAGCACGTAGAAGTCCACGTGCTCGGGGCGGCGCCGGCGCTTATCCAAGTTCACCTGGCGCACCAGGGTGGGAAGCTCCTGGCCATCGGGGAGTTCCAGAACGATCACCTGGTGAATGGAAGCCTGGCGGAAGACCTTGTCAAACTCCCCCAGCTCCACGTACACCTTCCGGTTCAGGTGCTTGTTGTAGATGACGCCGGGGAGCTTCCCCGCACGGCGCAAAGCGGCGGGCTTCTCCCCCTCCCGGTACTGGGCTTGCAAACGGTATTCCATGTCTCCTCCTGAACTATCCAAGGCCCCTAAGGGGCACACTAAGGGAAAGCTTAGCACATCCCTGCGCTTTCCATCCACCCGCGCCTAGGAGAAGACCTTGTAAAGGGTCACCAGCAGGATCAGCACCCCAAAAAGCTGCTTTAGGCGCTGAGAAGGCAGGTAGAGGCTCGTGAGGCGGGAGCCCAGGTAACTGCCCAAAGCCCCCGCCACCACCAGGGAAAGGGTGAGCCCAAGGTCCAGCCGGGCGGTGGGGAGATGGGGCAGGAGGGAGGAGAAGGAAGGGGGCGTCACGGCAAAGGCGTTGATGGCCGCAGCCCGCTTGGGGTCGTGGCCGGTGAGGATTAGGGTGGGCATGAGGAGGAACCCCGGGCCTACCCCCAAAAACCCAGAAAGCACCGAGATGGGGGCCGCCAAGGCCAAGGCCATGGGGAAGTTTTCCCGAGGCGCCTTCGGGGAAACGGGGCGAAAGAGGTTGTAAGCCAGGTAGGCCACCGCCCCCAGGTAGATCCACCACACATACCGCACCTCCACCCGCTGCACCAGCCAGGCTCCCACCGGGGCGAAGGAGGTGGTAACCAGGGCCAGAAGGATGGCCTTGCGCCAATCCACCAAACCGCTTTGGGCGAAGCCGAAGACGGCAAAAAGAGCCGTCACCCCATTGAGGAGAAGGGAAAGGGGCTGAACCTGGTGGACCAAATCCGGCAAAAAGAGGCTCAAGAAGGGCACGGCGGCAAAGGCCACCCCCAGGCCCAGCATGCCGGACACCACGGCCAGCAAGAAGAGACCTACCACCACCACCGGGTTCATGCCCGCTCCCACTTTCCCGCTATGGGAATGGTGTCCTTGAGGCTTTGGTAGAGGGTGGAGTTTTTAAGGGTTAGCTCAAAGAGCCTTTGCAACCTTTCATCCGGAGCCGAGCTCTCCAGGTACAGAACAAAGCCTATTTGGGCGATTCTCGGAGGTTTGTCCTCCCGGCTGGCCTCGAGGACCACCCTGGCCCCTTCCAAGGGCACCTTGGAGGATTCCGCCACAAACTGGATACCCGTAAGAAGGCAACTGCCCAGTGCGGCCAGGAGGGTTTCCACCGGATTAACCCCCGCCTCCAGGTCGGCGCGGCGGGCCCCCAGGACCAAGGTGAACCCCCGGGCCTCCGCCAGGGCCCTTTGGGCATCCTGGCGGCGTACTTCCACGCGGTAGGCCTGGGACATGGCTAGAAGCTATAGACCGTAGCCCCTTCCAGGGCGTAGTCCACGAAGCGATCCCGGGCATAGGCCAGCCGGATACCCCGGGCCTTGAAGGCCTCCTCGGCCCCCAAAGCCCTAGCGGAGTTAAGACAGGTGTACACCGGCACCCCCTGGGCCACGAGGCTATCCACCCCCTGGTTGTACTCGGCCAAGGCAGGGTCCAAAAGCGCCCGCTCGGCAGGCCCGAAGATGTAGACCTCCAAGTCCACCCCCCGCTCCTCCTTCACTTGGCGGATGCGCTCGGCCAGGTGTACCCCCGTGTTCAGGCTGCTGGGCTCCCCATGGAAAATGTGGATGACTACTTTAGCCATAAAACCCCCGGAGGGTAGCTTACCCCATCCCCGGGGGACATGTGTCCTTTTTCACCAGGGCTTAGATAAGGGCGCTCACCGATTGGTTGGTGTGCACGTGCTGAATGGCCTGGGCCAGGAGCTCGGCGGTGGAAAGCACCGTATACCCCCCGTCCTTTAGGGGAATGGTGTCGGTGAAGATCACCTCCCGGATGGCCGGGTGGGAGAGGTTTTCCCGGGCCTCCCCCACCAAGACCGGGTGGGTGGCCATGACCACCATCTCGGGTAAGGCCCCGGCCATGAGCAGCGCCTCCACCCCCCGCCGGATGGTGCCCCCGGTGGAAACGATGTCGTCTATGATCAAGGGCCTTTTCCCCGCCACCTCCCCGATCACGTAGGTGACGGAGGTTTCCTTGGGGCCGTGGCGGCGCTTGGCCAGCATGGCAAAGGGTAGGCCCAGCCTTTCGGAAAGCCGCCTGGCCTCCTCGGCCCGGCCGGCATCCGGGGAGACCACCACCCCGTTTTCCGTGTACCCCTTTTCCTGGAGGTAGCGGGCGAAAAGCCGTACGGCGGAAAGGTGGTCCACGGGGATGTCAAAGAACCCCTGGATCTGGGGCGCATGTAGGTCAATGGCGATCACCCGGTGCACCCCTACGGTTTCCAGGAGATTGGCCACCAGTTTGGCGCTGACGGGCTCGCGGCCTTGGGTCTGCTTATCCTGGCGGGCATAACCGAAGTAGGGGATGACGGCGTTGATGCGCCCCGCCGAGCTTCTCCTGGCGGCATCGGCCAGGAGGAGGAGTTCCATGAGGTGGTCGTTCACGGGAGGGCTGGTGGGCTGGATCAAGTAGACGTCGTCTCCCCGAACGCTTTCCAGAAGCCGCACCTGCACCTCCCCATCGGGGAAACGGTCCACCAAAGCCTTGCCCAGAGGAACCCCCAGGGCCTCCGCCACCCGCCGGGCCAGGTCGGGGTGGGCATTCCCCGCGAAAAGCTTGATTTCCATGGACCCCTCCCCTTTCAGTATGCCAAAAGGGCAGGGGCCAGGAGGCCAAGCCGCCTCGAGGCCCCTTGCAAAAAGGCCTGGAAGTCCCTGGCGGCCTCTTCCCCCGCCCCGTCGGTTACCACCCGTACCAAGGCCATGGGATGGCGGAAGCGCCAGGCCACCATGAGGGCCGCGGCCCCTTCCATCTCCACCGCTTGGGCCCCGTGAAGCCCCGCAAGCCTCCTGGCCTCCTCCCTATCCGCCAGAAACCGGTCCCCCGTGGCCACCACCCCGCGCCGAAAGGGGAAGCCCAGGCTTTCCGCCGCCTTTTCCACCTTCGCCAAAAGGGCAGGGTCCGAGGGGAAGAACCGCACCCCAAAGGCCGTTTCCCCAGGCTCCCGGCCAAAGGGGGTGAGGTCCACGTCCCACTGCACCGCCCTCTCCGCCAGGAGGAGGTCCAAGGCCCGCAAGGAGGGATCCAAAGCCCCCGCTACCCCCAGAAAGTAGCTCTCCTTGGGGGCAAAGCGGGCCAGGACATAGGCCACCGCCGAGGCCGCCGCCACCTTGCCCACCCCGGTTTCCGCCACCAGGACCCCCGGGGCCCGGTGGAGGGGGAAAGGGGCCCCAAGGGCCTCCTTAACCTCCAAAGCCTCCCTCAGCGCCGAAGCCTCCTCAGGCTCCGCGGCGAAAAAGGCGGTCACCTTCCCTCCAGGGGAATCGTGGGTTGCACCTTCAGGCCTTCCCGCAACACCTTCTCCGCCCAAGCCTTGGCCCCACGGAGGTCGTGGTCCCGGTAGTTGCCGCATTCCTTGAAGCTAGCCCCGGGAATAGGGCCCTCATGCACAAGCACATCCCTCAAGGCTCGCTCCCAGGCCACCAAGACCCTCTCCTCCTCCAAAGGACCCTCCACCACCAGGTAAAACCCGGTGCGGCACCCCATGGGGGAAAGGTCAATGACCCCTTCCAGGTGGTCCCGTAGATAGCCGGCGAGAAGGTGCTCGAGGGTGTGCAAGGCCCCTGTGGGAATGGCCTCCCGGTTGGGCTGGGCCAGGCGCAGGTCGTACTTTTCCACCAAGCCGCCCCCCACCGTTTTCCTTCCCGCCAAGCGCACGTAAGGCGCTTGAACCTTGGTGTGGTCCAACGCAAAGCTTTCCACCTCGGCCATAGGCCCTATTACACCCCAAAGGGGCACCTACAATAAAGGTATGCCCTCTCTTTGGCCCATTGGAACTGTATTCCTAGCCCCCACAGAAGAATACATCCACGTTCTATGGCCAGAGGACTTGAACACCCCAAAAGGCCAAGCCTTACGGCAATGGCCTATTGGTCCCACCCAACCCGGGATTCCTGTCCGGGAGGTTTTTGTCCGGGGAATAACCGAGGAGCCCATCGGTTCCCAAACCGCCCGTTATTTACTGGAAAAGGGATACCTTCCTCCCGTAGCTTTCCAACCCTATATATTCCATGGGCCAGGCACCCTTCGCGTCCGAACGCTTGACCTTCATACGCTAAAAAGCAAGCATATGCCAACCCCCTTGCGCACCCCCGTGGGTGAACTCCTCTACCGAGCCAAATACGGAAACCTTCCCTTTCCAGATCTACACGGTTTGATCCACCTTCTTGCCTCCACTCTGGCCTACCAAATACGTAGAGTAAACGCCTCTTACGAAGCCGTCGTTCCAGCTCCTCCTAGCATAAAGCGTTCCCACCAACCGGTTCTTCTTCTAGCCGAAGCCCTTGGCAATCTCCTAGGCCTACCTGTAAAGCACGTACTGCACAAGGAAGACGGTGTGCCCGTTAAGAATATCCCCAATGAACTTCGTGCCCATGAGCTAGAAAAACGCATCCACCTTCAGAAAGGGGCGGTCCTACCGAAGAGGATTCTCCTCTTGGACGACATCGTAGGTACGGGATCCACCTCGAGGCTTGCCAAAATAGGCTCCTATCTGCTGGAGCTGACACCATAGAGGCCTGGGCGCTGACCATAGCGCCCTCACAGGACCCTTCTGATACCATGAAGGCATGGCTATCTCCTTGAAAAAGGTTCTCCCTGGAAGCCCAGGGTACCCCTCACGCCTAGAAGATTCGCTGAAGGGGCCCCTAGCCAAACCCCCTTCCCTGTACTTTCTCGGACGGGAGGACTTGGCCAACCCAACTAAAGCTTTGGCCATTCTCGGCTCTCGCCACGCCTTAGAAGAAGCCCTCCATTTGGCTCGCGAAGCGGCCGAGTACTTCGCTAAAGCCTCCTATACGGTAATAACGGGCCTGGCTCGGGGTGTGGACTGGGAAGCCACATTGGGCGCTTTGGAAAGGGGTTACGCCATAGGTGTGGTCCCCTTTGGCCTCAAGAGTCCCGACGCCACTCGGCTGTTGCGGAAACTCGGACAATACCTATCAGAACGCCTTCTTCTCCTGTCCGAACTGGAACCCTATCTACCTTGGCGGGCGCACCACGCCATGAGGCGTAACCGCCTTGTAGTGGGTTTGGCGGATGCGGTTTTAATCATCCAAACGGGGCCCAAAGCCCAGGAAGTAGACGGTCGTCCACGGCAAAGCGGCACTTGGGATGCGGCAGAAAAAGCCCACGCAATGGGCCGACCCGTCTTCGTTCTGGACCTCCCCATTGAGGGAAATCAGGCCCTTAAACGTAGCCTTCCGGCGATTCCTGTCCCCCCGGGAAAAGAAGGGTTTGAGTTCATTGAGGCCATGTTGGGTCCAGCTCTTCCTAACGCAGACGAGAAAAAAATCGTCTATCAACCCCGCCTTTTGTAAACAGCCCCCCTTGGGCAACAGGAGAGCTTAACAGGCCAAGTACTTTTCCTCCTTCTACCCGGTAAACTAGCCTACATGGTCCTGGTCCTGGACTTCGGCTCCCAGTACACCCGCCTCATCGCCAGGAGGCTCAGGGAACTCAGGGTCTTCTCCTTGATCCTGCCGGGGACGGTGAGCCTCGAGGAGGTTCTCAAGCACAAGCCCCAGGCGCTCATCCTCTCCGGGGGTCCCAAAAGCGTCTTTGACCCCCAAGCCCCCCGGCCCGACCCCCAGGTGCTGGCCCTGGGCCTCCCTACCCTTGGCATCTGCTACGGCATGCAGCTCTTAGCCCAGGAGCTTGGGGGCAAGGTGGAGCGGGCCGGGCGGGCGGAATATGGCAAAGCCCTCCTCACCCGCTACCAAGGCCCCCTCTTTAGGGGCCTAAAGGGCGAGGTCCAGGTTTGGATGAGCCACCAAGACGCGGTTACCCAGCTTCCCCCGGGATGGCGGGTGGCAGCGGAAACCGAGGAGAACCCTGTAGCGGCCATGGAGGCCCCCGACGGCAAAACCTTCGCCGTCCAGTTCCACCCCGAGGTGGCCCACACCCCCAAGGGGATGCAAATACTGGAAAACTTTCTGGAGACGGCCGGGATCCCCCGGGACTGGACCCCAGAGCACATCTTAGAGGACCTGATCCGGGAAGTGCGGGCCAAGGTGGGAAAGGATCGGGTCCTCCTGGCGGTCTCCGGCGGGGTGGACTCCAGCACCCTAGCCCTCCTCCTGGCCAGGGCCGGGGTGGACCATCTGGCGGTCTTCGTGGACCACGGCCTCCTGCGCCTGGGCGAAAGGGAGGAGGTAGAGGGGGCCTTAAGGGCCTTAGGGGTGAACCTGCGGGTGGTGGACGCCAAAGAACGCTTCCTCAAGGCCCTAAAGGGGGTGGAGGACCCCGAGGAAAAGCGCAAGGTTATCGGCCGGGAGTTCGTGGAGGTCTTCTCCCAGGTAGCCCGGGAGACGGGGCCCTTTCGCTTCCTGGCCCAAGGCACCCTTTACCCCGACGTGATTGAGTCCGCGGGCGAGGCGGGGGCCGCCAAAATCAAAAGCCACCACAACGTGGGCGGGCTCCCAGAGGACCTGCAGTTTGAACTCCTGGAACCTTTCCGCCTTCTCTTTAAGGACGAGGTGCGGGAGCTGGCCCTGCTCCTTGGCCTCCCTGACCCCATCCGCCTGCGCCACCCCTTCCCGGGGCCGGGGCTAGCGGTGCGCATCCTGGGGGAGGTCACGGAGGAAAAGCTGGCCATCCTGCGCCAGGCTGACGATATCTTCATCAGCCTTCTAAAGGAGTGGGGGCTTTACGGAAGCGTGGCCCAGGCCCTGGCCGTCCTTACCCCGGTGCGGAGCGTGGGGGTGGCGGGGGATGAAAGGAAGTATGGCTACGTTCTGGCCTTAAGGGCCGTGACCACCGAGGACTTCATGACCGCGGACTGGGCCAGGCTCCCCCTGGAATTCCTGGACGCGGTGGCGAGGCGCATCACCCGGAGGGTGCCGGAGATCGGCCGGGTGGTCTACGACCTCACCTCCAAACCCCCGGCCACCATAGAGTGGGAGTGACGGGAGGGCCGGCTAGGACCTTAAAGGCTCTTTTCCTGGAACAATGTCTGGACAAGGAGGCCCAGCCCTCCACCAAGCGCGAATTGGTGAAGGGCTGCCCTGGGCTACGGCTGGGGCTAGCCGGGCCCACGCCCTTTTGGTCATCTACTTGGCCCTGGTCCTGGGTCCCTTGGCCGGAAGGCATGGCTGCCGCCTCCTAGTGGTGGATATGAAACTCGAGGTGGGAGCAGGGGTCTAGGCCAGGGTGGACCTCGAGGCCCGCGGATGCCGCTCACCTGGGCGCAAGCCAAGGTATGGACCCTGATAGAACCTTTTAGCAAGCCTAATCTTGTAAGAAATCACGGGGCAAGGTGCGGGGGTAACGCTCTCCTCTTGGGTTGCTGGAGAGAAACCCCTGGGCTATTCTGAGGGGGAAAGGAGGCCAAGATGCCCACCTTTATAGTGCTCAGCACCCTTACCGATGACGGCGCCGAGACCCTGGTGAAAAACCCCGAGCGGGTCAAGGAGGTCAACCAGGAGCTGGAGCGGGACTTCGGGGTCAAGGTGGTGGCCCAGTACGCCGTCCTTGGGCCCTATGATTTCGTCAACATCGTGGAGGCGGAGGATGCCTTAGCCGTGGCCCGGGCCATGCTCCACCTCTCGGCCAGGGGGAGCGTGCGGACCACCACCCTCGAGGCCATTCCCGTGGCTGACCTCATCGCCAAGCTCAAGTAGTGGAGGTCCTGGAAACCGCGGTTTACGCCGAGGATTTGGAAAAGGCCCGGGCCTTTTACGAGGGGGTTTTGGGTCTTCCCTGCTTCCAGTTCCAACCCCCGCGCCACGCCTTTTTCCGGGCGGGGAGGGGGGTCTTCTTGGTCTTCAACCCCCACCAGACGGAAAAGGAAGCAAACCTTCCTCCCCACGGGGCCAGGGGCAGCGTGCACGTAGCCTTCAAGGTGGCGGAGGAAGAACTCCCCCTATGGGCGAAAAGGCTTGAGGAAAGGGGCTTCCCCGTGTGGTGGGCGGAGTGGCCCGGGGGCAAAAGCCTTTACACCCGCGACCCCGAAGGCAACCTGGTGGAACTGGCTCCCGCCGCCATCTGGGGCCTAGAATAGGGGCATGGCCGTCCGGTACCGCTTTGATGTAGAGGAGTTTGAACGCCTCTTCCCGGGGGTGAAGCACCTGGAACTCCGCTTTGGGGCCCCTACCCCAAATGAACCGCAGAGGGGAAATCTACCGGATGAGTCCCACCGGTCCTAGGCACGTGGGCTTGACTCTAAAGGAGCTGGTCTTCCCCGGCGAGGGCAAAGCCCCCTTGGCCTTCCCCCACCGGCCCATCCTCTGGTCGTGAAACGGGTGGAGCTTTACACCGATGGCGCCTGCCTGGGCAACCCCGGGCCCGGCGGGTGGGCGGCCCTCTTGCGCTATGGGAGCCAGGAGCGCATGCTCTCTGGGGGTGAGGCCTGCACCACCAACAACCGCATGGAGCTCACCGCCCTGCTGGAAGGCCTAAGGGCCCTCAAGGAGCCCTGCGAGGTGCACCTGTTCTCGGACAGCCAGTACCTGGTGAAGGCCCTTTCGGAGTGGCTACCTAGATGGCAAGGGAAAGGCTTCCGCGGGGTGAAAAACCAGGACCTCTGGGAGGCCATCGGGGAAGAGTTGAAGCGGCACCAGGTGGTGCCCCATTGGGTGCGGGGGCATAACGGCCACCCGGAGAACGAACGGGTGGACCAGGAGGCCAGGCGGCAGGCGCAAAAGATCCAATCCCAAACCCCTTGTCCTTCCCCAAAAGCCACGCTTTTTTCCGATTAGGCAAGAAAGCGTTATAGTAAGGCCATGGGTCCGGAAGCCCGCCTCGAGAGCAAGCTCCGCCCGGAGGAGCGGGAAGGCCCCGTATTCAAGGCCAACAAGGACGCCTGGGTAGCCCTGGTGCGGGAGTTTAGGGAAAGCCTGGAAAGGGTGCGCCAAGGGGGTGGGCCCAAGGCCATGGAGCGCCAGCACAAAAAAGGCCGTCTCACCGCCCGGGAGCGCATCGCCAAGCTCTTAGATCCGGGAACGGAGTTCTACGAGCTCATGGCCTTCGCCGGGTGGGGGATGTACGAGGAATGGGGTGGGGCCCCAGCGGGGGGGGTGATCACGGGTATCGGCAAGATCCAGGGCCAGGACTGGATGATCATCGCCAACGACGCTACGGTAAAGGCCGGGGCCTTCTTTCCCATCACCGCCAAGAAGGTGATCCGGGCCCAGACCATCGCCTTGGAAAACCGCATCCCCACCCTCTACCTGGTGGACTCCGCGGGGGTCTTCCTCCCCCTCCAGGATGAGGTCTTCCCCGACCAAGACGACTTCGGCCGCATCTTCTACCTCAACGCCCGCATGTCGGCCCTGGGCATCCCCCAGATCTCCGCCATCATGGGCAACTGCGTGGCTGGTGGAGCCTACCTTCCCGTCATGACCGACGTCCTCATCATGACCGAGGGAAGCGGGCTTTACTTGGCGGGCCCTGCCCTGGTGAAAGCGGCCATCGGCCAGGAGGTCAGCAGCGAGGAGCTAGGCGGAGCCCGGATGCACTTTGAGGTCTCGGGCACCGTGGACTTCTACGAGCCCAATGACGAGGCGGCCTTGGAAAGAATCCGGAAGCTTATAGCCCTCTACCCTCCCCCAAGGCTGGCCCCTTGGGCGGAAGGGCGCAAGGAGGCCAAGGAACCCCTCTACCCCGCTGAGGACCTCTACGGCCTCATCGCCCCTGATGGCTCCCGCCCTTATGACCTCCGGGAGGTGATCGCCCGGCTAGTGGACGGCTCCGAGTTTCTGGAGTACAAGGGGGGGTACGGGGAGACCCTGGTCACCGGCTTTGCCCGCATTGGGGGGTTTCCCGTGGGCATCGTGGGCAACCAGCGCCTCATCCTGAAGAAAAAGGGGCGGATTGAGGTGGGTGGGGTGATCTACGCGGAAGCCGCGGACAAGGCGGCCCGGTTTATCCTCGAGGTCAACCAGATGAATATCCCCCTCCTCTTCCTCCAAGACGTGACCGGCTTCATGGTGGGCAAGGAGTCCGAGCAAGCCGGCATCATCCGCCGGGGGGCCAAGCTGGTGAACGCGGTGAGCAACTCCGTGGTGCCTAAGATCACCCTGATCCTAGGGGGCTCCTTCGGGGCTGGGAACTACGCCCTGGCGGGGAAGGCCTATGCGCCCCGGTTCCTCTTCGCCTGGCCCAGTGCCAAGTACGCGGTGATGGGCGGGGCCCAGGCGGCCAAGACCCTTTTGGAGCTGGAGGTGGAAAAGCTTAGGCGGGAAGGCAAGGAGCCCTCCGACGAGGAGCTAAAAGAGCTTTACGAGCGCATCAAGGGCCGCTACGAGGAAACCCTGGACCCCCGCTACGCCGCCGCCCGCCTTTGGGTGGACGGGATCCTCTTCCCCCACGAGACCCGGAAATGGCTCATCAAGGCCCTCGAGGCCTGCGCCTTGAACCCCGAGCGGGAACCTTTGCGCATCGGGGTCTTTCAAGTCTAGGGGTGACCATGACCCGGACCCCCATCCGCTATGTGGAATGCCCACGGGATGCCTGGCAGGGCTTCCGCCGCTTCATCCCCACGGAGGAGAAGGTGGCCTTTTTGCGGAAAATGCTGGAAGTCGGTTTCCGCCACCTGGACCTCACCAGCTTCGTCTCCCCCAAGTGGGTGCCCCAGATGGCGGATGCCGAGGAGATCTTGGCCGCCTTGCCCCCACCCCAGGGCCGCACCTACCTGGCCATCGTGGCCAACGAGAAGGGCCTGGAAAGGGCCCTTACGGCCCCCAACCTCACGGCCATCGGCTACCCCTTTTCTCTTTCGGAAACCTTCCAGCTAAAGAACACCAACCGTTCCCGGGAGGAATCCTGGCCCCTGGTGAAGGCCATGGTGGAGGCCACGGAGGGCAGGCTTGGCCTGGTGGTCTACCTCTCCATGGCCTTCGGCAACCCCTATGGGGACCCGTGGAGCGTGGAAAGGGTTCTGGAGGACATCGCCCGGTTACGGGAACTCGGGGTCAAGGAGATCGCCTTAGCGGACACCTACGGGATAGCGGAAGCAAGCCGCATCGGGGAGGTCTTGGAAAAGGCGGTGGCCCGCTTTGGCCCTGAGGGCCTGGGGGCCCACCTCCATTCCCGGCCCGATAGGGTCTTGGAAAAGGTGGAAGCGGTGCTGGGGGCCGGGGTCCTTTGGCTGGAAGGGGCCTTGGCCGGGGTGGGGGGTTGCCCTTTCGCTGGGGACGAGCTCGTGGGCAACCTGCCCACGGAAAAGGTCGTCCCCTACTTGGAGGGCAAGGGCTACGCCACCGGGATAGACCTTGGGGCCCTCCCCCAGCTTGCGGGGGAGGCCGCCAGGCTTAAGCTCCTCTACGGTTAGGCGGCTTTTTTTAGATAGATGCCGGGGTCCGTGGGGTTGGCGATGGCGTTCACCCGCCGGATGAGCTCCTCGGGCGGAAGCCCCAAAAGGGCGGTGAGCTCCGCCGGGGAGACCACGGCCTCGTAGAACTTCCTGGCCCCTAGGCGCAGCAAAAGGCCCACCAGCTCCGAAAGGGCCTCCTCCCCGCCCGGGAAGGCCGGGCCGAAGGCATCGGGGGTGAGGAGGTCCTTCTTGCCCCCGTGGATGAGGAGGGCGTAGCGGGCCTGGTGCCGGCGGTCCTGCCAGTCGGTGATGAGGTAGACCTTGGCCTCAGAGATCCGCACGCCTTTCAGGGCCTCCTTGAGGGCCTCGAGGGTCAGGTTGGGAGAACCGCGCAGGCCGATGCGTTCCATGGGAACATCTTACGGCCAACCCCCGAGGACAAGGGTCCTTACATGAGCTTGCGGGCGTAGATGACCTGGCCGGCATGGTGCTGGGCGTGCTCCACCAGGTGGTGGAGGATATGGGCCCTGGGGGCCATCAGGCCCTGGGCACCCACGGGAACCTCCTGGGAAAGCTCCTCTTCCCGCAGACTCCGGAAAGCGGAATCCAGCCTTGCCCAAGCCTCCCGGAACCGGGCCTCCACCACCCCCTTGGGCTCAGGCTCCCCCTGGAGCTCCCACTCCCTCCCCCTTTGGGCCCAGTGGGGAAGCTCCTGGGGGAAGGCATAGCTGAAAAGCCGCAAGGAGCTTCCCGTGATGTGCCGTACCAGGCCCCCAATGGGGTTCAGCCCCTCCTTGGGCCGCCACCAAAAGCCTTCCTCGGGAAGGTCAAAGGCCCAGCGCTCCAGGTGGCGCTCCACCTCCTTAAGCCCCTTGATCCAGGCGGAAACCGCCGGGGAAACCCCGGGCACCAAAGGCTCCAGGAAAGGCGCAAGGTTGGCCATGAGAAGAGCGTACACTAACCCTTATGGACGCGTTGGGCCTTCTTCTCCTTTTGGTTCTGGTCCTCCTCCTAGCCTACGGGATGCGGCCCCCCCTAACCCAGGCCCGTTGCCCCCGCTGCCACCTGCCCAAGGCCCTGGCGGAGGAGGTGGCCCGGCACCGGCGCTTCTGCCCCCAGGTGGCCGTGCGGGCCTGCCCCTTTGACCCCAGGAAGGGTCTCTGGCGCCTACGCCGATGAGCCCAGTAGAAGTCCATTGGCAGGGCCTCGAGGCCGATCTCGCCGACTACCTGGCCAAAAAGGGTGTCCAGCCCTCTTGCCGAGCCGGGTGCTTCGCCTGCTGCTTGGGTCTGGTCACCCTTTCCCGCCTGGAAGGGGAAGCCCTCCTACCCCACCTCAGAGCGGAACAGAGGCAAAGGCTCTTGCAGGAAGGCCCAAGACGCCTGGCCCTCCTAAAGGAGGGCAAGGACGACCCCCAGTTCCCCGGCCGGTTCTTCCTAAGCCGGACCCCTTGCCCCTTTTTGGCGGAGGGGCTCTGCGGGGTCTACCCTTGGCGCCCCCTCGCCTGCCGGGCGCTTCTCACCGCCAGCGATCCCAAGTTCTGCCATCCCGAGGCAGGGTTTTCCGGGAATCATTTTCTCCCCACCCCCTGGCGCATGGCCAGGATGCGCATGGAAACCCTCTGGGAAGAGGAGCGGAAGCGGTATGGGTTTTTGGTGCTGGGGGAGATGGTGGGCCTTCTCTACCTCTTAACGGCAGGGTTCCCGCGTACCCGCCAGGCGGCTGAGGAAACCTTGACGTCCCTTGGGGTTTTAGGGGGGCGGTGGGGGTTCCAGCTGATTTAAAAAAGCGGCCTCCTGGCCGCCTTTGGCGGAGGGGGCGGGATTCGAACCCGCGAGGCCCCTTACGGGGCCTACCGGTTTTCGAGACCGGCCCGTTCAACCGCTCCGGCACCCCTCCCTGAGCCGGGCAAAGAAACCCTTTAGGAGCTTAGCACACTCCCCTTCCAAAACGCCACCCCTTAAGCCCTCCCCCTGGCCATAGCGGGTTAGGGCCCCTTCCTTTAGGTTTTCCACCCCATAGACCACCTCCACCCCCGCTTCCCGGAGGGCATGGTGGCACATGCGGCAGGGCTCCAGGGTCACATAAAGCCTTCCCCCACGCGCCTCCTGGCCCAGCTCCCGGAGAAGGAGCATCTCCGCATGGGCCGTGGGATCCCCCGTGGCCTCCACCCGGTTGTGGGCCCGATAGGCCCTTTCCCCCACCACCAAAACCGCCCCCACGGGCACCTCGCCCTCCTGGTAGGCTTTTTTGGCCTCCTGAAGAGCCAGGGCCATATACCGCTCCTCCAGGGAAGGCGGATGGAAGCCCAAAACCTCCACCACCTCCCTTCCTTCCCCCTTCACGGGCCAAAGGGGCTTGAGCTCCTTGGGCACCCCCTTTTCCGAGAGGAAATCCCTTAGGCGCTTTCGCCCATAGGGCATGGCCAGGTAGTCCCCAGGCTCGGGCCGGCGGAAGCCTGGGGGTAGGGGGAGGCTGGGTTTCGGAGGGATGAGGAAAAGGGTGCCCCCCTTGCGCCTGGCAGTATACCCGCCAGGCAGGGTGGCCACCCCACCCTCCAAAGCCCCCTGCAAAAGGGCGATGAGCCGGGCCTCGGGGCGAAGGTCCAAGGCCTCCAAAAGGAAGCGCAAAGCCCTTTGCCTCAGGACCGCGGGAGCCCCTAAAAGGGGTACCACCCGATAGGCGGGAACGAAAAAACGGGTATCGGGCAGAAGGCGAGCCTGGGCCTCCCTTTCCAGGTGCTTGTCCTCCTCCTCACGCACCAAGGCGAAGCGGGAAAGGGCCTCCCGGGCCTTGGGAAACCGCTCCAGAAGGAGAGGGAAAACCCGGAGCCTAAGGTAGTTTCGGTCCAAGGAAAGGTCCTGGTTGCTGGTGTCCTCCCGCCAGGCCTCCCCCAGTTCCCGCAAGAAACCCCTGAGCTCCTCCCGGCGGAAGGCCAGGAGAGGCCTTACCACCAAGCCCTCCTTCTCCCTGATGCCAAGGCCCCGGGCTGTACCCTGGAGAAGCTTTAGGAGCACCGTCTCCGCCTGGTCGTCCAGGGTGTGGGCGGTGAGGATGGCCCGAGCTTTAACCTCCCGAGCCACCCGGTGGAGGAAGGCGTAGCGGATCTCCCGGGCCACCGCCTCCAGGTTCTCCCCCCGGGCCTGGGCCACCTTGGCCACCTCCACCCGCTCGCCATAGAAGGGAAAACCAAGCCTTGCCGCAAGGGCCTTCACGAAGGCCAGGTCCTCCCCGCTTTCCGGGCGAAGGGCGTGGTCCAGATGGGCCACCACCGCCCTTCGCCCCGCCCGCCTCACCAGGTGGGCCAAGGCTACGGAATCCCCACCCCCCGAAACCGCCAGCACCAAAGGGTCCTTTGGCGCAAGCCGGGCCAGGTGTTTCCGGAAGGCCTCCTCCAACCCTTGGGCCACCCCCTCAGGCAAGCCTGGCCACCTCCGCCTTCAAGGTGGGAAGGCAACACCGCCCCCTGGGGTTGCGGAGGTCGCAGGCGCACCGCTTGGCCCTAACCCCCATCTCCACCTCCTTAACCGGATCCTCCCCCTGGCGCAAGGCCTGAACAACCTTCTCCCGGGTCCAGTCAAAGCAGTAGCAGATAAGGGGGGCACCCTTGTCGTAGATGGGGAAACGCACCTCCGCCAAGGTGTAAACCCCCTCCTCCCCGTAGTAGACCACCGGGCAGGCGGGGTCTTGGCAGAGGTAGTGGGGGCCTTGGGGTGCAAGCCGGGACAGGGCCTGGCCGGTGAGGAAGTTCTTCACGGTCTTTAGGGGCACCTCCATGCCCGCTTTTCCATTTTGGGGACATACCATGCCCTTACTATAGCCCCGGTATCCTAAGGCCATGAAGCTCCGCTTCCGGGAAAACGGGCCTTACATTTTAGACCTCCCCGAGGGAACCCCTTTCCGGCTCAACGGGGAAGAAAGGCGTCTGGAGAGGGCCAAACTGGCCCTTTGCCGCTGCGGGCAGTCTGGAAACAAGCCCTTCTGCGACGGTACCCACAAGGAGGTGGGGTTTGCGGCGGAAAGGGGGGAGTTGGAGATGGAACCCAAGCCGTGACCTCCTCCCACCCCTAAAGGGGTGGGCTTTTCCGGCGGGTGCTCGTAAGGATCCTTCCTGGGCCTCATCGGGTTAGCGGATTTCCCCTACTTTAGGCTGGTGCCTCCCAATCTCCAGCCTTTTCCTGCCACCGCCTGAAGACCCTTTCCCGGCTCAGCCTTTCCTCCCGCAAGGCCTGTTCCTGGGCTAGGGCCAGCATGACCTGGGGAAACCGATCCATGGCCTCTAAAACCCTTTGGTCGGTCTCCTGGTAAGCCTGAAAGAGTGCTTCCTCCAGGAAATCGGCAGCAAGGGCTAGCCAACCCTCCGCCTCCGGCACCTCTTCCGCGGAAAAGAAAAGGGCCCGCTCCAGATCGTAGGCCAGCCGGGAAAGGTCCATAAGGGGCAAGCCCCTGGATTCCCTTCCCAGGGCTACAAGGAAAACCTCCCCTTCCACCTCCACAAACGCCCCCAGGCCGCGGTTTAAAAGGGGTACCCCATCCCCTTCCCCCTCTACCTCGCGCAAGGCCCGGTGCAAGAGGGCAAGCCGTACCCCCAGGAGCCGGGCCAGGGCCTCGAGCTCCTTGAAGGCCTCCGCCAGAAGGCCCAAGGCCCCTTCCCCAACCGGATGGTCCTGAAGCCGGGCCAGACCTTCCCGCGCCAGCTTGGAGGCATGGGCAAAGGCCTCCTGGGGCCGACCCGAGGGCAGGGAGCCGGTAAGGGCGAGAACCCGCCGCTCCCGGCCCCGCTCCCAGTAAAGCCCCCCTTGGGGCTTTAGGGCCCAGGGAAAGTCTAAGCGGGGCAGAAGCCGCTCCGTCCGGTCCAATCCCCCGTCCTGGACCAACCCCACCTGGAGCCACACCCCATCCCCAGCCGCCAAACCCGGGCGGAGGAGCTCTAGGGCCTCGGGAACCGGACCCCGGTGGCGCCCTCGATAGTGGGCTTTGAGGCTGCGGCCCTCAAATCCCTGGGCTAGCCTTTTCAGGAATAGGCTGTAAAACTCCGGATCCTGGGAGAGCTCAAAGAGATAGCCCTTCGTTCCCCGAACCCGGGCGAAAAGCCCCGGCCCCTCCATCCCCTGGCGCAGGGCAACGGGCAAGAAAACCTCCTGAACGGTCCCCTCCCCCTCCAGGCGCAAGAGGGTGAGGTACAAGGGGGGCTCTTTGCGGAAACGAAGGGCATCCTTGAGTTCCACCCCCTCAGGCCTTAAGGCCAACCAGGACCGTTCCCTAAGCGCTGCCCCTAAAGCCTTGAGGAAAGCGGCCTGGGCCTCCTCATCCGCGAAGGTATCTATGAAAAGGCTCTCCACGCCACCACGAAGGGACACGGAGGGTAGGGGATGTTCCTTGTCCTCCTCCCCGGGCACTGCCCAGTCGGGAAGGTACAGGCGTTCGGCCTCCTCCTTGGGCCTCAGGGCAAAGAGGCTGAAGCCATGGGGCCCCAGGGCCAAGCGGTAACGGCTCTCCACCGGGGGGAAGGGGTTTTGGGAAAAAAGCTCCACCGGAACCAAACCCTCATACCCCGCCAAAGGTAGATCAAAGGCCTGCGTGTAACGGGAAAGATTGGCCACAACCAGGATCCTTTCCCCCTCGTACTCCCTCTCGTAAGCCAGGATGCGCCGGTTCTCCACGGGCAAAAGGCGCAGGCTTCCCCGGCCAAAGACCTTGGCGTACCGGTTGCGGATGCCCAGGAAGCGGCGGACGAAGTTGAGATGGGAATGGGGGTTTTCCTGCTGGGCCTCCACGTTGACAAAGTGGTAGCTGTAGGGCCCCTCGCTTACAGGGGGAAGAAAAAGGCGGTGATAGGGGGCGCGGGAGAAGCCCGCGTTGCGGTCCGCAGACCACTGCATGGGGGTCCTCACCCCGTTGCGGTCCCCCAAAAAGGGGTTATCCCCCATGCCGATCTCGTCCCCGTAGTAAAGGATGGGGCTTCCCTTGAGGGTGAAAAGGAGCGCGTGAAGAAGCTCAAAGCGGCGCCTATCCCCACCCAGAAGGGGCATAAGGCGGCGGCGGATCCCCAGGTTGATGCGGTACCGGGGGTCAGGGGCGTAGACCTCCCACAGAAACTCCCGCTCCTCCTCCGTAACCTTCTCCAGGGTCAGCTCGTCGTGGTTCCGCAGGAAAAGGGCCCACTGGGCCGCCTCGGGTATGTTTCCCGTCTCCCGGAGCATGGCCTCAATGGGGCCCCGGTCCTCCCGGCGCAGGGCCAGGAAGATCCGCGGCATAAGGGGGAAGTTGTAGGCCATGTGCACCCCGTCCCCCTCGCCAAAGTAGGGCAGGGTCTCCTCCGGCCACATGTTGGCCTCCGCCAGAAGAACCTTTCCCGGACCGTAACGCTCCTCCAGGGCTTGGCGCAACCGCTTTACCGCCTCTATGGTCTCGGGCAGGTTCTCGCAACTGGTGCCCTCCCTTTCGTATAGGTAAGGGACGGCGTCCAGGCGGAAGCCATCCACCCCCATGTCGGCCCAGAAGAACATCACCTGGTGCATGGCCCGTTCCACCTCGGGGTTGTCCCAGTTGAGGTCGGGCTGATGGTGGTAAAACCGGTGCCAGTAATAGGCCCCCGCCACCGGGTCAAAAGTCCAGTTGCTGGGTTCAAAGTCTTGGAAGATGACCCTGACCCCCTGGTACTTCTCCGGGGTTTCGCTCCACACGTAGAAGTCGCGCAACGGACTTCCCGGCTTCCTGGCCTCCTGGAACCAGGGGTGGTCGCTGGAGGTGTGGTTGAGGACCAGCTCAATGAGCACCCGCATCCCCCTTGCATGGGCCTCGTCCAAAAACCTCCGAAAGTCCTCCAGGGTTCCGTGGGCGGGAAGGATCTGATAGTAGTCGGAGATATCGTACCCATCGTCCCGCAGGGGGGACTGGAAAAAGGGCATGAGCCAGAGGGTGTTAACCCCCAGGGCTTCCAGGTAGGGAAGCTTTTGCCTTAGGCCCTCAAAGTCCCCGTAGCCGTCGTCGTTGGCGTCAAAGAAGGAGCGCACATGAAGCTGGTAGATGACCGCATCCTTGTACCAGAGGGGATCCACAGTCCCCAAGTATGCCCCGCTACAAATAAGACCGCAAGTAGGCCAAAACCCCTGCCACGTCCGCAAACCGCTCTTCCGCCACGGTCGGCCCGGGGCCCACCTTGAAGGTGAGCCCCCTCCCCCTTAGGGCCTGGAAGGCCGCCTCATCGGTGGTATCGTCGCCGATATAGACGGGGATATGGCGGGGATGCCTGGCCCAAAGGCGCAACACCGCCTGGCCCTTATCGGCTCCTTTGGGTTTGATCTCCAGAACCTTTTTGCCCGCGAGGACCTCGAGGCCTAACCCCTCTAAAAGGCCCCCATGGCTGGCCAGCCAGGCCCTAAGGCAAGCAAGGGCTCCGCCCTCGTCCCCTGCCCCCCGGTAGTGGAAGGCCAGGGCAAACCCCTTGTCCTCCACCCATACCCCAGGGCAGGAAGGCAGAATCCGGCGGAGGGAACTAAGGTCCACAGGGAGCAAGGGGTGGCTTTCCCCACCCACCTCCCCCTCCTCGAGGCCATGCCCCCCCACCACCCTTAGTCCCGGAAGGGGTAGGAGCCTGGCCAAGTCCTCTACCCGCCTCCCCGTGATCACGTAGAGGGGGTAGCGGGCCATGAGGGCCTTCAGAATCTCCAAGGCCCCCGGGTGGGGAAGGGCCTCCTCGGGCCTTGGGGCTATGGGGGCCAGGGTGCCATCGTAGTCCAGGAGAAAAAGGGGGTTTTCCGCCCTCATCCCGCCTCCAAAGATGCGAGGAAACGTTCCGCCCAGGTCTGGGCGTTCAGGGCCTCGACCCTCGCCTTCAGGGCCAAAAGCCGCTCCTGCCGCTCTCCAGGAGGCATGCGCAACGCCCTGTCCAGGGCTGCGGCCATGCCGTCCAGGTCGTAAGGGTTAACCAAAAGGGCCTCCTTGAGGTACTCCCCCGCCCCGGCCAGGTTGGAAAGGACCAAAACCCCCTCCGAGGCGGTGTAAGCGTACTCCATGGCCACCAGGTTCATCCCGTCCCGCAAGGGGCTAATGAGGGCCACGTCGGCTGCCCGGTAGAAGGCGGCAAGCTCCTCCTGGGTGTAGGTTTGGTAGAAGTAGCGCAGGGGTACCCAGTCCTCTCGGAGAAACGCCCCCAGGATGCGGCCTACCACCTCATCCACCTGGCGCTTGAGCTCCCGGTAAGCGGCCACCTGGGTGCGGCTAGGGGTAGCGATCTGGAAAAAGGCCACCCGGCCCCGCCAATGGGGGTAGGCCTGAAGGAAGCGCTCGTAAGCCAGAAGCCTCTCCCGGATCCCCTTGGTGTAGTCCAGGCGGTCAACCCCCAGGATCAAGCGGTCCACCCCGGCCAGGCGCCGCAGGCTCCTGGCATGCGCCCCCACTTCTGGGCTCTCCGAAAAGTGGTGGAACCTATGGGTGTCGATGCCCATAGGATGGGCCTCCACCCGTACCAGCCGCTCTCCCACCCGTACCCGGTTTTCCTCCACGGCAAAGCCATAGTAGGCGGCGGTGCGCAGGAAGTTCTCCACGTACTCCTGGGTATGGAAGCCCACCAGGTCCGCCCCCAACACCCCCTCCACCAAGGCCCGCCCCCAAGGCAGGATGCGGAAAACCCCGCTGGAAGGCCAGGGGATGTGGAAGAAAAAGCCCAAGGGACCCTGGATCTTCTCCCGTAATAGCCCAGGGAGGAGGAGGAGATGGTAGTCCTGCACAAAGACGGTGTCCCCTTCCCGGTGGATGCGGGCCACCACCTCGGCAAAGCGGCGGTTAACCCGCAGGTAGTCCTGGAAATACTCCCGCTTTAGCTCGACTTTTTCCAGAAAGTAGTGGCAAAGCGGCCACAGGATCCGGTTGGAGAATCCCCCGTAGTAACCTTGCCATTCCCTATCGCTGAGGAAAACCCTTTCCAGCCGGATCCCGGTCTGCCTGGGCTGGGCCGTCCGCCCCCTTTCGCCCCACTCCGCCGCGGCCACCCAGGTCCCCCCCCGGGCCTCGAGGACCGGTAGGAGGGCAGTGGCCAGCCCCCCCACCGCGGGGACCAGACCTTCGGCGGTTATGCGGAAGGGAGCACGGTTGGCCACGATAATCAGGCTCACAAACACCAGTATAATCCCGGTTCCAAATCCACTTTGCACTCAATACATTTCTTGGGAAAGCCTCCCCCGTAAATCCCCCATGCCCGGCCCCACTCCCCTTTTCCGCGTCATGCCGTATACCAAGGCCTCACACCCATGGCGTGGGAACCCTTCCACACCCGGGCCGGAAGCCGTAGACTCCTGGCATGTGGTGGAAGGAAACGGTCATCTACCAGATCTACCCGAGGAGCTTCCAGGATTCCAACGGGGACGGGATCGGGGACCTCGAGGGCATCCGCCGAAGGCTTCCTTACCTGAAGGACCTGGGGGTGGGAACCCTATGGCTTTCCCCCTTCTACAAAAGCCCCATGAAGGACTTCGGCTACGACGTGGCCGACTACTGCGATGTGGATCCCACCTTCGGCACCCTGGCTGACTTTGACCGCCTCCTGGAGGAAGCCCATGCCCTAGGGCTTAAGGTGCTCATAGATCTGGTGCCCAACCACACCTCGGACCAGCATCCCTGGTTTTTGGAATCCCGAGCTTCCCGGCATAACCCCAAAAGGGACTGGTACATCTGGAAGGACCCGGGGCCGAATGGGGGACCCCCCAACAACTGGCAAAGCTTCTTCGGGGGCCCCGCCTGGTCTTGGGACGCAAGGACAGGCCAGTACTACCTCCACCTCTTCCTGCCCGAGCAACCCGACCTCAACTGGCAGAATCCCGAGGTGCGGGAGGCCATCTACGAGGCCATGCGCTTTTGGTTGCGGCGGGGTGTGGACGGCTTTAGGGTGGATGTCCTCTGGCTCCTGGCCAAGGACCCCCTCTTTCGGGATGAGCCGGGAAACCCCGAGTGGCGGCCCGGACTCCCCGATAGGCTGCGCCACCAACACCCCTTCACCGAAGACCAGCCGGAAACCCACGCCTTTGTGCGGGAGATGCGCTACGTCCTGGACCAGTTCAGCCAGCCCGGAAGGGAGCGGGTCATGGTGGGGGAAATCTACCTTCCCCTCCACCGTTTGGTGCGCTACTACCGGGCGGGGTGCCACCTCCCCTTCAACTTCAGCCTGATCACGGAAGGCCTTCCCCATTGGCAACCGGAAAACATCGCCCGCATTGTGGAAACCTACGAAAGCCTCCTCACCCGCTTTGACTGGCCCAACTGGGTCCTGGGAAACCACGACCAGCCCCGGCTGGCCTCGAGGCTAGGGGAGGCCCAGGCCCGGGTGGCGGCCATGCTCCTTTTCACCCTGCGGGGCACCCCTACCTGGTACTACGGGGACGAGCTGGCCCTGCCCGATGGGGAGATCCCCCCGGAAAAGGTGCAGGACCCCGCCGCCTTGAGGCAGAAGGACCGCGCCCCAGCGGGTTATCACAGCCTGGGCCGCGATCCCGAGCGCACCCCCATGCCTTGGGACACCTCCCCCTACGCCGGCTTTTCCACCGCGGAGCCTTGGCTTCCCCTAAACCCCGACTGGCCGGTGCGGAACGTGGCGGTCCAGGAAAAAGACCCCCGGTCCATGCTCCAGCTGGTGAAGCGCCTTATGGCCCTGCGCCGGGATGAAAGCTTCCTCTATGGCCCTTACCGCACCTACCGGGCCGGGGGCGGAGTCTACGCCTACCTGCGGGGGGAAGGCTTCCTGGTGGCCCTTAACTTCACGGACCGGGAAAAAGTTCTGGAGCTTCCCCAGCAGGGCCACGTGGTCCTCTCCACCCATTTGGACCGGGAGGAAGCCACCCCCACCTCCCTTCGCCTGCGGCCCCACGAGGGGGTGGTGGTTCGCCTAAGCTAAAGGGGATGCGGGAGGATCCCTTTGAGCACCTGGCCGAGGCCTACGAGGCCTGGTACGAAACCCCCTTGGGGGCCTTTGCCATCGCGGAGGAGGAAAGGGCCCTTAGGACCCTGCTTCCCCCTGGGGAAAGCCTCCTCGAGGTGGGGGCGGGAACCGGCTACTGGCTTAAGCGCCTCCCCTATCCCAGGAAGGTGGGGCTTGAGCCCTCCTTGGCCATGCTCCGGGTGGGGCAGAAGAGGGTGCCGGAAGCCGCCTGGGTGGCGGGCCGGGGGGAGGCCCTACCCTTCCCCGAGAAAAGCTTTGATGTGGTCCTCCTCTTCACCGTGCTGGAGTTCGTGGAGGATGTGGAAAGGGTCCTTGCCGAGGCCAAAAGGGTCCTGAAGGAGGGGGGAAGCCTCTTGGTGGGGATCCTCGAGGCCCTCTCCCCCTGGGCGGCCCTTTACCGGAGGCTGGGGGAAAGAGGGGTCCCCCCTTGGCAAGGGGCCCGCTTCCTGAGCCGGGAGGACCTGGAGGCCCTTCTAGGCCCCCCACTCCAGGCCAAGGAGGCCCTTTTCCTGGCCCCTGAGGCCCAACCCCCCTTTGCGGAAGCCGACGCCGCAGGCCGACGGGCGGGAAACCGCGGCGCCTTATACTTGGGGAGATGGCGGTAAAGGTCCTTTTCGCCCTCTACCCCCTCCTGCAGGGAGATTATCGGGCGGTGGAAAAGGCCCTCCTGGCTCTGGAAAAAAGCGCCACGACCCACCGGGTTTTTCCCACCCACACGGAACTCTCAGGGGAGGAAGAGGCCGTATTCCAAGCCCTTAAGGCCGCCTTTTTGGCCGCGGGGGAGGAAGGGGCCACGGTGATGTGGGCCCTGTTCACCAACGCCTGCGAGGCCAAGGACCCTTTTCGTAAACCCGAGCGGCTAAAGCGCTTCCCCCCCTTGGAGATAGCCAGGAAGGCCCTAGAGGGCTTGGAGGCCAGAAGCGTTTTGGACATCGGCACGGGCACCGGCATCTTCGCCGAGGCCTTCACCCGCCTGGGCCTATTTACCGTGGGGATAGACCCGCGCTCCGACCGCCTCGAGGTGGCCCGGGCCAAGGTGAAGGAAGCCCACTTTCTGGAAGCCCGCGGGGAAGATCTCCCCTTCCCCAACCAGAGCTTTGACCTGGCCTTTTTCGGTCTAAGCCTCCACCACCTAGACCCCATCCCCGCCCTTAGGGAAGCCGCCCGGGTAGCCCGGCGGGTGGTGGTCCTGGAGTGGCCCTTTCGCCAGGAAGAAGAGGGGCCCCCTCTAGAAAACCGGTTTTCCCCAGAAAATCTCCAAGCCCTGCTGCAAAGGGCCCTGGGAAGTCCACCGAGACTCATCCTGGAGGAAGGCTACACCCTGGCCCTTTGGGAAAAACCCCTTGCGGGAGGTTAGGCCAGGGGGTAAGCTAAAGGGAGCCCTCGAGGCCAGGAGGTGAGGTATGGCGCGCAGGATCCTTTTCTTGGTAGGGGATTTCGTGGAGGACTATGAGGTCATGGTGCCCTTCCAGGCCCTGAAGATGCTGGGCTTTGAGGTGCACGCGGTCTGCCCGGGTAAGCGCTCTGGCCAGAAGGTGCGCACCGCGGTGCACGACTTTGAGGGGGACCAGACCTACTCGGAAAAGCCCGGGCACAACTTCACCCTGAACCACACCTTCGAGGAGGTGGACCCTGCCCAGTACCACGCCCTGGTGGTCCCTGGCGGGCGGGCCCCGGAGTATATCCGCCGGGAGCCCCGGGTATTGGAGATCGTCCGCCACTTCTTTGAGGCCAACAAACCCGTGGCCGCCATCTGTCATGGGCTTCAGGTGCTCACGGCCGCCGGGGTCATGCAGGGGCGGAGGGCCACCGCTTACCCAGCGGTGGGGCCTGAGCTTACCCTGGCCGGGGCCGAGTACGTGGAAGTACCGGTGGACCAGGCCGTGGTGGACGGCAACCTGGTGACCGCCCCCGCGTGGCCAGCCCACCCCGTATGGCTGGCCCGGTTCCTGGAAGTCCTCGGGGTGCGGATAGAAGGGGTCTAATACCACCCCACCCTCGCCCCTGCCAGGGTGGGGGCCCCGGAAAAGCCCTTGGATAGGTGGCACCTCATGTGGAGCTCGGGGAACGAAATACGAGAAAAGGCATAATCCCACCCAGTCCAGCTCGCTTCAGGGAGGGGCCCCGAAGGGGCTTGCTGGTAGGGTTGACCACGGAGGAACTTGGGGGAAGGACGTAGGACAAAGGGGTGCAAAAAACTTAGGGCCGGGCCCCTTGGGCCCGGCCCCTCTTGGTGCCGGGGGCGGGACTCGAACCCGCACGTCCTTAGCGGACAGCAGATTTTGAGTCTGCCGCGTCTACCGGTTCCGCCACCCCGGCGCGCGCATCCTAAGGATAAGGCCCAGAAGGAAAAGCGTCAACGCCACCCCCACCGCCCAGTCCCCATGGCGGACATAGAAGGTGCTACCTTCCCTCAAACCGTAGGGCGCCAGCAAATACCCCTCTCGGTGAGGGGGAATCTCTGCCACCACCCGGCCCCAAGGGTCTATGGCGGCGGTGATGCCGTCATTGCCCGCCCGTAAAAGCCAGCGCCCAGTCTCCACCGCCCTAAGCCGCCCCAAGGCGAAGTGTTGCCTTCCGCCAAAGGAAGGTCCAAACCAGGCGTCGTTGGTGAGGAGAACCAGCACCTTGGCCCCTTCCGAAACCAGGGTGCGGGCAACGGAGGGGAAAACCGATTCGTAGCAGATCATGACCCCGTAGGGTCTGATGGGGGCAAGCCGGCCCCCTGGTGTTCGGTCCCCCAGCTCCCCGAGTCCAAAGGAGCGGAAGAAAAAGGCGTACACCCCCCCTAACCCCTCCCGAAAGGGAAAGCGCTCACCAAAGGGTACCAAGCGGACCTTGTCGTAGTGGCCCAGCACCCTTCCTTCCCAATAGAGGACGGCCCGGTTGGGGCCGTAGAGGTTCACGCCCGTCAAGAGATAGCGGTCTTGTAAAATGGAGTCCACGTCAGGAATCCGCCAAACCGCGGTTTCGGGCCAAACCACCAACCTGGCTTCGGGATGCTGGGCCAAGCCCTCTTGCGTGAGGCGGGGATAGACCCCCTCGCCCAACTCCCCCTGGACCTTGGCCAGGGGGTTGATGTTGCCCTGGACCAGAAGGGCCTTCTCCTCACCCCTCAACGGGGGTAAGGGGAAGAGCCAGAGGACCGCCCATGGTAGGACAAGCCAGTAACGACCTTCCCTAAAGCCCCAAGCGAAGAGCAAAACCAGGAGGGAAAGAAGGTAAACCCCACCCCAAGCAGCCAGCACCCGCCCCGGGGCCTCCACCAGGCTGTAGCCCAGGAAACCCCAAGGGAAGGCCAAGTCCCCCTGCTCCGTGAGCCACTCCAGCACCACCCATCCCCCCACCCGGGCCAAGGGCGAGGGGGTAAGGGCGAAAAGGAGGGCAAACGAAAGGGCTTTTACCAGCACCAAGGGGACGAAGGGCAGGGCCCCTAAGGGGCCGAAAAGTTGGGCGAAGCTTTGGGGAAGCCAGATGAGGTGGAGGCCCCAAAACCCGAGGCCCATGAGAAACCCCGTACGAAAACCACCCGTAAGGAGGAAGGCCAGCACCAAGGGGGCCAAGGGACCAAAGGGAAAGGGAGGCAGGGTCAGGGCCAGAAGGAGACCCAGGAGGAAGGGCCGCACCCATTTAGGATAAGGGGTCACAAGGCAAACTTTCACAAGGCTTTCCCAAGGATGTGCCAGAATGGTTCCGTGCGCCTGGGGGTTATTTCCGATATTCACGCCAACCTGCCAGCCTTGGAGGCGGCCCTCGAGGCCCTGCGGCACCAAGGCGTGGACGAGGTCCTGGTCCTGGGGGACCTGGTGGGCTACGGTCCCCACCCCAAGCAGGTCATCAGGCGCCTCATAAAGGAAGGGCTTTCCGCCATCGCCGGAGCCTGGGACTTGAGGGTGGCCTACCCCCTGCCGGAAGCGCTACCCGAGGGGGTGGGCAAGGCCACTTTGGAATGGACCCGGTCCCAGCTTTCGGAAAGGGAACTCAACTACCTTCGTTCCCTAAGGCTCTCTCACCGCAAAACCTACGGGGGCAACCGCCTTGTGGCCTTCCACGGCACCCCAGGCAACCCCGAAGAGCCCCTGGACCTCCTGGGCCCGGCCGCGGAACTCCTACCCCATCTTGAACGGTACGGGGCCAGGATCCTCCTCTTGGGGGGCCGGCACCTCCCCCTATCCCGCCGCCTGGGCACAGGCCTGGTGGCCGACCCTGGAAGCGTGGGCCTGAGCCTGAGCGGGGAACCCGGGGCCGACGCCATGGTCCTGGACACGGAGGCCCTCGAGGTCCGCTCCCTTAAGGTCCCCTACGACCTAGGCCCCCTCATCTTTGACCTCCGGGCCTGGGAGCTCCCCCCCATCCTGGAAAGGGTCTACCGCACGGGGCGCTTCCCCAAGGAGGATTAAGGCCTCGGCCCTCACCTCCCCATCCGGGTCCTGGAGGAAACCCTCTATGGGCCTCCCCGCCCGGTGGAGGGCGTGGAGGGCGGTGCGGCGAACCAGGGGATGGGGGTCTTTGGCCGCCACCGCCATGAGGCCTTCCCCAAGGCCTAGATTGCTCAACACGATAAGGGCATTCCGGGCCATGCGGGCCCTTCCCGGGCGGGCGAAGGCGGTATCCCCGAACTTGCGCTGAAAGCCTCTTCCCGAAAGGCGGAAGAACGCCTCCAGGTTGGGATGGGCCAGCTCGGGCTCCGGCCGAAAACCCCGCCACACCCAGCCGAACCGGTCCCAGGGGCAGATCTCCTGGCAGAGGTCGCACCCCAAAAGCCAATCCCCCACCCCTGGCCAAAGCCCTGGTGGGATAAAGCCCTTATGCTCCACGGTGAGGTAACCCACGCACCGCCTGGCGTCCAGGGTCCCGTCCCCCAAAAGGGCCCCCGTGGGGCAGGAGGCCAGGCAACGGGTACAGCGCCCACAGCGGTTAGGGTGCGGGGGAGAAGCCTCCACCTCCAAGGAGGTCAGGAGAACCCCGATGAAAGCGTGCACACCCAAGGCCGGGGAGAGAAACATGCCGCTTTTGCCGACCCAGCCCGCCCCGGTAAGGGCGGCCAGGGTGCGCTCGGGGATGGGCCCATGGTCCACGTAACCCCTGGCCTGTACCCCAAGGCTTTGGGCCAGGGCCTCCAGGGCCCTTAGCTCCTCCCCCAGAAGCCGGTGGTAGTCCCGCACCCAGGCGTAGCGGGCCACCCGGCCCACCCTGAGGCCCCCAGGGGGCACCCCGGGATCGGGGAAGGCGTAAGGAGCAAATAGGAGGAGGGCACTCCTGGCCCAGGGGAAGCGAAGCCTTGGGCGGAAGCGGGCCTCCACCCCCCTTTCCAGGTAGGCCATCCCCCCGTGCCTGCCCTCGGCCAAAAAGCGGCGAAAGCGCCCCTCGGCCTCCTCCGGCATGGCCAAGGGGGCCCAGGCGTAGAGGAGTCCCCGCCCCCGAAGGGCTTCCTCCAGGAGTAGGCGCGCCTCCACGGCACCACTTTAGGGCAAGGGCCCGGGAAAAACCGGTATAATCCCCCGCATGGAAGAGGTAAAGATCGCCCTCCTGGGCGGAGGCACGGTGGGCGGTGCCTTCTACGCCCTGGTCCAAGAACGCCTGGAAGACTTCCACGCCCTGGGCTTCTCTCCCAGGTTCCTGGGGGTCTTGGTGCGGGATAGGGCCAAGCCCCGGCCCATTCCCGAGGAGCTCCTCCGCACCGAACCCCCGGACCTCCTACAGGCGGACGTGGTGGTGGAGGCCATGGGCGGGGTAAAGACGCCTTTAGCCCTGGTCCTGCCCGCCCTGGAGGCCGGCACCCCCCTTATCACCGCCAACAAGGCCCTCTTGGCGGAGGCCTGGGAGGCCTTACGCCCCTTTGCCGAGGAAGGCCTCATCTACCACGAGGCCAGCGTCATGGCCGGGACCCCCGCCCTTTCCTTTCTGGAAACCCTAAGGGGAAGCCGGCTTTTGGAACTCCACGCCATCCTGAACGGCACCACCCTCTACATCCTGCAGGAGATGGAAAAGGGGAAGACCTACGGGGAAGCCCTCCTCGAGGCCCAGCGCCTGGGCTACGCGGAGGCCGACCCCACCCTGGACGTGGAGGGCATAGACGCCGCCCACAAGCTCACCCTCCTGGCCAGGCTCCTTGTGGACCCGGCCTTTCCCTTCCAAGAGGTGGAAGCTAGGGGCATTACCCGCCTCGCCCCAGAAATCCTCAAAGAGGCCAAGGCCTCTGGGGAGAAGGTACGGCTGGTGGCCAGCCTCTTTGGGGAAGGGGGGCGCTGGCGGGCGGTGGTGGCCCCCAGGCGCTTGCCCCAGGACCACCCCCTGGCCCGGGCCCAAGGCAACATCCTCTGGGTGCGAAGCCACCCTCTAGGCGAGGCCTACGTCACCGGCCCCGGGGCGGGGGGAGGGGCCACGGCCAGCGGCCTTTTAGCCGATCTTTTCCGCTTCCTCTCCGGGCACCTGGGCCACCTGCCCGCCCCTGCCCCCACCCCCCCCTTGGCGGAGGTAAGCCTTTTGCCCAAGGTAGAATGAGGCTGTGCCCTTCCTGGACCTTCTCCGCCCCGTGAGCGATGAGGAACTTCGCCAGCTTTCGGCCAAGAATCCCGGCTGGCAGCTGGAGCGGTGGAAAGACGGGAGGCTTATCGTGTCGCCGATAGGGAGAGAAAGCGGCTACCTGGAAGCCCTCCTCCTAGGCCAGCTTTACCGCTGGAACCAGCAGAGGGGTTTAGGCCTTGTATTCAGCTCGGCCACCGGCTTCAAGCTTCCCGATGGTTCCCTCCTCTCCCCCGACGCCGCCTTTGTATTCCGGGATCACTGGCTAGGCCTCTCCCCAGAGGAACGGGAGGCCTTCCCCCCCTTAGCCCCAGATGTGGCCTTTGAAATCCGCTCCCGAAGCCAGACCCTGGAGGAACTCCGGCAAAAGGCCAGGGCCTATTTGGCCAACGGCACCCGTGTGGTGGTCCTCCTGGACCCTTACACCCACCGGGTGGAGGTCCACCGCCAAGGAGGCGCGGAGGAGTACCCGGACCCGCAAAGGATTCCCCTAGACCCCGAGCTTCCCGGCTTCACCTTGGACGCCCAGGAGCTCTTCCTCTAGCCCCCCTGATGCCACCTCGCCGTGGTGGGAATCCCGGCTTAGCCCTTCTCCAGGCCAGCTTCAGGGGTACCCAGGATACACCCCAAAAGCATAACCCTTGACGCCTGGGCCCCTTCGGGGGAAACATATCCCCATGCGGCTTTCCCTCATAGAGCGCTACCGGGCCCACCTGCCCGTGTCCTTGAACACCCCCGTGATCTCCCTTTTGGAAGGCTCCACTCCCTTGATCCCCCTGAAGGGCCCCGAGGAGGCCCGGAGGAAAGGCATCCGCCTCTACGCCAAGTTTGAGGGCCTGAACCCCACGGGTAGCTTCAAGGACCGGGGCATGACCCTGGCCGTTTCCAAGGCGGTAGAGGAAGGCGCCCGGGCCGTGGCCGCCGCCAGCACCGGGAACACCGCGGCCAGCGCCGCCGCATACGCCGCCCGGGCTGGGATCAAGGCCATCGTGGTCCTGCCCGCGGGGTACGTGGCCCTGGGCAAGGTGGCCCAAAGCCTGGTGCACGGGGCCCGGATCATCCAGATTGAGGGCAACTTTGACCAGGCCTTAGCCCTCACCAAGGCCCTCACCGAGGCCTACCCCGTGGCCCTGGTGAACTCCCTGAACCCCTACCGCCTCGAGGGCCAGAAGACCCTGGCCTTTGAGGTGGTGGATGAGCTGGGGGATGCCCCCCACTACCACGCCCTACCCGTGGGCAACGCGGGCAACATCACCGCCCACTGGATGGGGTACAAAGAGTACTTCGCTCAAGGCCGGGCCAGCCGCCTTCCCCGGATGCTGGGCTTCCAAGCGGCGGGGGCTGCCCCCCTGGTCCTGGGCCATCCCATAGAGAAGCCGGAGACCCTGGCCACCGCCATCCGCATCGGCAACCCCGCCAGCTGGCAGGGGGCCATCCGGGCCAAGGAGGAGTCGGGGGGTCTGATTGAAGCGGTGACGGACGAGGAGATCCTCGCCGCCTACCGCTACCTGGCGGAGGAGGAGGGCATCTTCTCTGAACCCGCCTCGGCGGCGGCCATGGCCGGGGTGTGGAAGCTCCTAAAGGAAGGGCGGCTGGAACCGGGAAGCACCGTGGTCCTCACCCTTACCGGCCATGGCCTCAAGGACCCGGCCACGGCGGAGAAGGTGGCGGGGCTTCTTCCGCCGGTGCCCGCCACCCTCGAGGCCGTGGCCCAAGCCGCCGGACTCTTGTGATAAGCTTGGGCCATGCCCGAGGCCAAAGACGCCCGTAGGAAGCCCAAAGAACCTTTCCCCGGAGCCTACTACCTGGCAGGGGCCATCACCATCGCCCTCATGCTCCTCTTCCTGGCCCTGGGGGCCACCTTGCCCCCGGGAATAGCCGGGTTTATCGTGGCCTTCGTCCTGGGCCTTACCGTGAACCCCAAGTACGTTCCCTTCTTCCTGATAGCGGGCATGTTCTCGGCCGCCATGGGTTTCTTAGGCCATGAGCCCCAGGTGGCCTGGGGTGGGGTGGCCCTGGTGCTTTCCCAACTCCTGGTAAAGCGCTTTGTGCATAGGTGATGAATCCCAGCCGCCTTTCCCAAAGCCTGGCCCTTCTAGGGGTAGCCGCCTATGCCTACTTCCTTTTCCTCCGCCCCCACCAGGAAGGGATGGCCTTGGCGGTGGGCCTCTTCGTGGGCACCATGGGGGTGGCCTATGGGGAAAAACCCTTCCCCGTTCCCTTCTTCCTGGGCCTATACGGGGTTCTTTTTCTTCTTCAGCTCCTCTTCGGCCACCCCCTTCCCTTCCTCCTGGGTGGGGCGCTGGGGATGGGGCTTCCCTACCTGGTCTACCGCCTGCGGAAACCTGCCAGATAAAGGAGGGCCCCCAGGACCATCCCCTCCCCCAAGGCGGGAAGGTAAAAGGCCAGCTCCCGCACGTCCAGGCGAAGGTAGAGGAGAAGGGGCCAAGGGGTGAGGGCCCAGGCCAGGCCGGGTTGCCCGTAGCCCACCGCCAGGAAAAACCCCATTCCTAGGCCCCGCAGATAGGCCAG
The DNA here is from genome assembly GCF_022760855.1 of Thermus albus. Classification (NCBI taxonomy): domain Bacteria; kingdom Thermotogati; phylum Deinococcota; class Deinococci; order Thermales; family Thermaceae; genus Thermus; species Thermus albus. The sequence goes on along the minus strand of NZ_JAKTNR010000003.1, from coordinate 235,586 downwards.
CCAGCCTGAACCCCACTCGTTCTGGTACACAAACCAGATCAGGTTCAGCCATATCCCCGAGGCCCAAAAGGGGAGCCGCCCCTTTAGGCGAAACACCAAGGCCAAAAGGAGGAGGAATCCCAAAACCTCAAGCATGCAGTCCCTCCCGCATCCCCTGGGCCTCCAGATAGGCCACCAGGACCTCTAGGGCCTTCTCCACCGCCTCATCCAGGTCCTCGCCCGGGATCACGGGAACCCCCTCCTCCTGGGCCCAACGGAGGAGGTGATCCTGGATAAGCCGGATCTCGTAGAAATGGGTGAGGTACTTCTCCCGAGGCCGGGCATGGGCCGTTTCCCGGTCCCTAAGGAGAAAGCGATCCTGGTGGAGCTTTTCGTCCTGAAGCACCACCAGCATGGGAACCGTGAGCACCCTGTCCCGGTAGGGATGGTCCAGGTAGCGGGGGACCACATGCACCCCTTCCAGCACGATGGAGGTCCCCTCGAGGGCGCTCCGTTCCTGGATGGCCCTAAGGCCCACCGCCACCCGGGCCACCTGGTCCAGAAAGCCCCGCATCACCCGGATTTCGTGGCTTTCTTCCTCAGCCGCGCTGGGCTCGGTTGACAAGGCCTTCCAAGCCTCAAAGGTGGAAAGGTGCAAGGTGGGGAGAAGGTCCTGGGAAAGTGAGGCCCGGAAGACCTCCCGCACCGCATCCGAGGGGACGATGTGGGTGATGCCCAGGCGGTAGGCCAAGGCCGAGGCCAAGACGCTCTTCCCCACCCCGGTGACCCCACCGATGAGGATGTGCACCGGGCGAGCGCTCCGCCTCAGGCTCCTAAGGAGCAGGTACCGCCTGGCCACCTCCTCCCCCGCTTCCTTGAGAAGGGCCTGGTACACCCGTTCCCGAAGCTCATTCCGCCGGATCACCCTGCGCCCCTCCAGGCGCAGGGCCTTTTCCATCTCCCGGGCCAGCCGGTACGCCCGTTCCGGGGAAAACCCAATGCCCATCAGGGATTGCGCCAGGATGCCCTTGGAAAAGGGCATACGGGGCTCACCGCTTTCCTCCTCTACGAAAAGCTCTCCGGCAAAGGCCTGACGCTGGAGGTAGCGCCTGCGGGCCCCTTTGCCCATGGCCCGGCCCACCTCCTGGGCCACCACCTCCTCCAGGCGGCGGGCGGAGATCTGCTTGACCCCTTCCTGCCTAAGGTGCCGTTCCACCTCCTTGGCCAGCTCGTGGGCCTCCTTCAAGGAAAAGCCCGCCTCCTCGAGGCTCCTGGCCAAGAGCCCCTTGGAGAAGGGACGGCGCCTCTTCCCCTGCAGAACCAGGATTTCCTCAAAGGGAAGGGTCTGCCTGGAAAGCCTCCCCGCCACCTCCGCCCCCAGGGCCCGGGCCACCTCCTCCAGGAAGACCTTGCGCAGGAGCCTCGGGGCCACGGCCGAATGCCCTTCCGCCTTCAAACGCTCCTCCACGGTATGGGCCACGGCCTGGGCGGCCTCCAGGGGCACACCCAAGGGCAGAAGGGCCTCCACCAAAAGACCTTTGGATAGAGGCCACCGGCCCCGCCTAAGGCGCACGAAGACCTCAGCCACTCTCTGGCATCATAGCATTTTCCCTATGAGGACGGGCTTCCTTGACAGGGTTTTTCCCCGCGTGCTACCATACCTTACGGCTTGGCGCCGTAGCCAAGTGGTAAGGCAGAGGTCTGCAAAACCTCCATTCGCCGGTTCGAATCCGGCCGGCGCCTCCAGAAGTATGGGCGCGTAGCTCAGGTGGCCAGAGCACTACCTTGACACGGTAGGGGTCGGTGGTTCAAGTCCACTCGCGCCCACCAAAAGCCCCCGGGACCTTCCCGGGGGCTTTGCCCTTAAGGCCTGGCCACCGGCACCCGGGGCTCAAACTCCGCCTCTTCCGGCAAAAGGCGCCGCTTCTTGGCTCGCCGGTACACGGCGTCCCACATGCGGCAAAAGGAACAGACCGCCCCCGTGGTGGGGTAGCCGCAGCGCTCGCAAGCCTTAAGGGAAACCTCCTCGCCCGCCTGGAGCCGGGGCTGGATTTTCTCAAGAAATCCCTCCAGAAAGCGCAGCTTGGCCCCGGGCATCTCCCGCTCCACCAGGTTCAAGGCCTCCTTGTAAAGTAGGCTCTTGGCCCCCTGGGCGTTGGGGCACTCCTCGTGCAGGTAACGGATCCCCCTCAGGAGGGTGTAGGAGAGCACCTCCCGCTCGCTAAAGCGGTAGAAGGGCTTGACCCGGGCTGCCAGGCCCGGCTTCTCGGGCAGCACCGGCCCCTGGCGGACCAGGGCGTCCTCCTGGGGGTTCAGGAGGTTGCCGAAGAGGACCGCCGCCTCGTCGTCCAGGTTATGGCCGGTGGCCACCACCCTAAAGCCCGCTTCCACCGCCACCTGGTTGATGATGTAGCGCTTGGAAAGCCCACAGGCGGAACAGGCCACCCGCCCCGAAAGCTGGGCCAGCTCCGGAACCCCAAAGCCATAGGCCTGGCGCAGGTCCACCACCCAAAGCTCCAGGCCCCGGTCCTGGGCAAAGCGTTGCGTGACCTGAAGGCTCCTCTCCGAGTAGCCCCCAATCCCCAGCTGCAGATGAAGCCCCACCGCCTGGTAACCCAGCCGCCAAAGCACATCCCAAAGGGCCAGGGAATCCTTGCCCCCGGAAACCGCCACCAAAACCCGCTCCCCCGGCCGGAGCATCCGGTGGCGGCGGATGGCCCGCTCGGTTTCCTTGACGAACCACTCCAGGTAGTGCTCCTTGCACAGGGCAAAGCCCCGGTTCCTCAGCTCCACCTGGGCTTTTTGGCCGCAGACCTTACACACCATGGCCGCCCCACCCCTGGCCCCCGGAGATGGCGGAGAGGACCTCGAGGGTCTCCCCTTCCCCCACCCTCTCGTCCAGGGTGAGGAGCTCCTCCCCCCGGATCACCACCACCGTTTCCGGATTCAAGCCCAGCTCCAGGAGAACCTCCCTCAAGGGCCTATCCCCTGGTACCTCCACCTCCTTGCGCTCCGGCAGGCGCAACACCACCTTCATCCCGCTAGTGTACCAGGTGGGGACGCACAAGCTCCATGAGCCTCTCCAGGGTAAGAAGGTTTCGGCGGGCGATCTCCTCCTTGCGGGGGATTTCCGGGTATGGGGCGCGGGGGGCCTGGGGGTCGTGAAGGGTAGGGGTCAAGGGCTTCTCCAGCCGGGCTTGCCACTCCTTAAGCCACCCCTCAGGCAGGCGCTCAGGGAGGGGTAAACCGTGGAAGACCAAGTATAGGAGAGCCCAGACCCTAACCGTGGCATCCAGGCTGTACCCGCCCCCCAAGGTGAAAAGCACCCTTCCCCCCGTGTAGGCCTGGGCGTATTCCAGGATTAGGCGAAGGATTGCCTCATAGGCCCGGGTGGTGAGGAGAAGGTCCGCCAAAGGGTCCTGGTAGTGGGCGTCCGCCCCCGACTGCACCACCAACACATCGGGGCGGAAAGCCCCTAGGGCCCAGGGCACCAGGGCCTCAAAAACCTCCAGGTAGCTTTCGTCCTCGGTAAAGGGCTCCAGGGGAAGGTTCAACTTCCTCCCTACCCCCTCCCCCCGGCCGATCTCGTGGATGTGCCCGGTCCCGGGAAAGAGGTAGCGGCCGGTTTCGTGGAGGCTTAGGGTTAGAACCTCCTTTTCCTCGTAGTGGATCCACTGCACCCCGTCCCCGTGGTGCACATCTATGTCCAGATAGGCCACCCGCAAGCCCGCTTGGGTCAGGTGGCGTATGGCCACGGAGAGATCGTTGTACACGCAAAACCCGCTGGCGCGGTCGTACTGGGCGTGGTGGAGGCCTCCGCCCAGTTGCAGGACCCGCTTCTCCCCGGCCAGGATGCGCCGGGCCCCCTCCAAGGTACCCCCCACCAGGATCCTGGCCGCCCGGTCCATGCCGGGAAAGACCGGGGTATCCCCGGTGCCCAGGCCGTAGTACTCCAAATCCGGCACCCTCTCCCCCCGGCTTGCCGCCTCCACCCGCTTCACCAGGCGCTCAGAGTGCACGGTAAGCACCTCCTCCCGGGTGGCCTCAGGAGGTTCCAAGGGTTGCCGCCACACCCCCAAGGCGTGCAGAAGGGAGGTGAGCATCTCCAGACGCACCGGGCTAAAGGGGTGGCTCGGGCCGAAGTCGTAGAGGCGGTACTCGTCCCGGTAGATCACCATGGCTTCTTGGGGGGCCAGATCACCTCAAAGCCCTCCTGGCGCAGGCCTTCCGCCAGGAGATGGGTCTCCAGGGTGTTCACCCGCACCACCGCCCGCACGAACCCCCCATCCTCGGGGTAGGAAAGCAGGGAATGGATATTGACCCCCCGCTCCGCCAGAAACCCCGTGAGCCGGGCCAGCTCCCCCACCCGGTCGGGGAGGCGGACCTCGAGGCGGCCTGAGGGCTCCGTGACCCCGGTAAGCTTGAGGAGGGCATCCAAAAGGTCAATGCCCGTGACCATGCCCACCAACCGGCCATCCTCCAGCACCGGAAGGCAGCCGATCTTCCCCTCCCGCATCACCCGGGCCGCCTCCTCCACGGGATCTAGAGGGTGGGCGGTAACCACCTTCCGGGTCATGGCCGCCGCCACCGGGGTGGAGCCGGGAAGGGGGCCGCCGGGGTTCAGGTGGCTCATGGCCAACCGTAGGTCCCGGTCGGTGAGGATGCCCACCAGTTTTCCCTCGGCCACCACCGGAAGGTGGCGGATACCCTTTTCCAAGAGAAAGCGGTAGGCCTCCTCCAGGGTCATCCCCGGCTCTACCGTAAGCACGGGCGAGCGCATCACGTCCTTGACCAGCATGGGAAGAGTATACCCCGGCGGGATCCGCCGGGGCCTTCGCCCAAAAACCTACAAGATATCGTCCCGGATGCAGGCCTTGTAGTGGCCCGGACTCACCTCTTTGAGCTCGGGAACCACCTGGGCGCACTCGGGAAGGGCGTAGCGGCACCGGGTGCGGAAGACGCAGCCCGAGGGCGGGTTGATGGGCGAGGGAATATCGCCTTGCAAAACGATTCTTTCCCGCTTCACCGTGGGGTCGGGGATGGGGACTGCCGAGAGCAAGGCCTCGGTGTAGGGGTGCTTGGGATTCCGGTAGAGCTCCCGAGAAGAAGCGATCTCCATCACCTTGCCCAGGTACATCACCGCCACCCGGTCGGAGATGTACTCCACCACCGCCAGGTCGTGGGCGATGAAAAGCAGGGTGAGGCCCAGTTCCTCCTTGAGGTCCTGGAGTAGGTTCACCACCTGGGCCTGGATGGACACGTCCAGGGCGGAAACCGGCTCATCGGCCACGATGAACTCCGGGGCCACCGCCAGGGCCCGGGCGATGCCGATCCTTTGCCGTTGCCCACCGGAAAACTCATGGGGGTAGCGGCGCATGTGGTCCGGGGAAAGCCCCACCAGCTTTAAGAGCTCCGCCACCCTCTCCGTGCGCTCCTGGGGCGTCTTGCCCAGGCCGTGGATGATGAGGGGCTCGGCGATGATATCCCCCACGGTCATGCGGGGGTTTAGGGAGCTAAAGGGGTCCTGGAAGATGATCTGCATCCGCCGGCGGTAGGGGCGGAGCTTGTCCTTGGGCAGGTCGGTGATGTCCTGTCCGTCAAAGAGGATCCGCCCCCCCGTGGGCTCAATGAGGCGGAGCAGGGTGCGGCCCACCGTGGTTTTGCCGCTACCCGACTCCCCCACCAGGCCCAAGACCTCTCCCTTCTTGATGGCAAAGGAAACCCCGTCCACCGCCTTCACACTCCCCACCACCCGGGAGAGGATCCCACCGCGGATGGGGAAGTGCTTCTTGAGGTCCTGGATCTCCAGGAGGACATGGTTTTCCCTCATGCCCGCACCTCCCGGATCTCGCGCCAGCGCACGCACCGCACCTGGCGGCCGTCACCCGTGTCCTCCAAGGGAGGGACCTCCCGATCGCAAAGGCCCTCCACGTAGTGCTTACACCGCGGGTGGAAGGCGCACCCCGGGGGGAGGTACAAGGGGTTGGGTACGTTGCCGGGGATGGCCTCGAGGCGCTCCCTCCGCTCCGCCGCTAAGTCCAGGCGAGGGACGGAGTGGAGGAGCCCCCGGGTGTAGGGGTGCAGGGGGTCTTTGAAAAGGGGTACCACATCCGCCTCCTCCACCGCCCGCCCCGCGTACATCACCACCACCCGGTCCGCCATCTCCGCCACCACTCCCAGGTTGTGGGTGATGAAGAGGATGCTCATCCCGATCTCCTCCTGGAGCTTTTTCATCAGCTCCAGGATCTGGGCCTGGATGGTCACGTCCAAAGCCGTGGTGGGCTCATCCGCAATGAGAAGGGAGGGATTACAGGAAAGAGCCATGGCGATCATCACCCGCTGCCGCATTCCGCCCGACATCTGGTGGGGGTAGTTGGCAAGGCGCTTCTTGGGCTCAGGAATCCCCACCAGGTCCAGCATGTGGGCGGCAAGCTCCAGGGCCTCCTTGCGGCTTTTCCCTTGGTGGAGCATGATGGCCTCGGCAATCTGGTCCCCCACCGTGTACACGGGGTTTAAGGAGGTCATGGGCTCCTGGAAGATCATGGCGATGTCGTTGCCCCTAATCCTCCGCATCTCCGCCTCAGAAAGCCTGGCCAGGTCCCGCGCCTCCCCGTCCTTGCCGCGGAAGAGGATCTCCCCACCCACGATCCTTCCCGGGGGCGTGGGTATGAGCCGCATGATGGAAAGAGCGGTCACGCTCTTCCCCGAACCCGATTCCCCCACCACCGCCAGGGTTTCCCCTTTCTCCACATGGAAGGAAACCCCGTCCACCGCCTTCACCACCCCATCATCGGTGAAGAAGTGGACTTTAAGGTCTCTCACCTCCAGTAGCCGTTTTTCGTCCATGCGCACTCCTTCGGGCACCGCCCTCAAGACACCTCACCCGTTATACGCCATACCCAGTCAAAAGAGAAGGGGCTACCGCCTCCGCCTGGGGTCAAAGGCATCCCGCAAACCATCCCCCACGAAGTTCCAGGCCATGATGGAAACAAAGATGAAAAACCCCGGCCAAAGCACCCAGGGGCGGTCCACAAAACTGGCAAAACCACCCTGTTGGGCCGCTTGCAGGAGAAGCCCCCAGCTGGTGTAAGGCTCCGTGACCCCTAGCCCCAAGAAGGAGAGCCCGCTTTCCCCCAGGATAAAACCCGGGATGGTCAAGGAGAGGCTCACGATGATGTAACTGGCGGTGGCCGGCAACACGTGGCGGGCAATGATCCGAGCATCGGAAGCCCCCAAGGCCCTTGCCGCCTGCACGTAGTCCATCTCCCGCACCGAAAGCACAATCCCCCGCACCACCCGGGCCAACCCGCCCCAGCCGATGAACCCCAATAGGCCCACCACCAGGTAGAAGGTGAAAAGCGGGTCAATGTTGGTAGGGAAAACCGCCCGCAAGGAGATAAGAAGGAAAAGGGTGGGAATAGCGGCGATGATCTCCACCAGGCGCATGATCAGGTTATCCGGGTCCAAGAGGAGGGGCCGGAAAGGCAACGTCTTGAGGAGAAAAAAGGCGAACCACAAAGCCACCCCGGCCGCCAGCAACTGAAGCACTCCAAGGCCGGTGAGGGAGTAGTAGGTCCAAGCCAGGTACAAGGCCCCAAAGGCCAACCCACCCCAGATGGCCCAGGAAATGGGCCCCAAGAGCAAACCCCGTCCCCGCCACGCCCGAAGAGGCAGGGAAAGGGCGAAGGGGCGACCGGAGAAATACCCGGCAATCCCTCCCAGCACCAGCCCCAAAACGAAGGAGACCAGGGCGGAAAGGATGCCAATGGTAAGGGAAACCTGCCCCCCATAGACCAGGCGGCTATAGAGGTCACGGCCAAAGTTATCCGTGCCCATCAAGAAGATGCGGCCTGGGGGATCCACCCCGAAAAGGCGCAAATCGGAACGAAACACCCTGAGGATGGTGTAGGGCTGGTCGGGGGTGCGCACGAAAAACCGCAGGTAGAACTTGCCCTGGGAAGGATCCTCCTCGTAGCGCGGCTGCAAGGAAACGGGGTCAATGCTCCGCTTCGTAGCGTAAACAAAGGGCCGGCTAAGCTTTCCCGTCTCCGGATCCACAAAATGGATGCGGGTGGGCGGGTGGTGCCCCTTAGGGGGGTAAAGCTCGTAATAGTTGGGATCGTAAGGGGTAAAGAAGCCGGCAAAAAGGGCAAAGGTGTAGAGCACCAGAAGGATCCTGAGACCCCAAACCGCCAGCGGGTGCTTGCGGAACTGGCGCAAGGCCACCTGGGTGAGGCTTTGCGATTGGTGGGTTTTGGCAGCAGATGCCCGCATAGAGCCCTCTACTCGTAACGGATCCTGGGGTCCACCCAGGTCAAAAGGAGGTCGGAAAGCAGATTGCCCACCATCAGGAGGATTAGACCTATGGTGAGGAAGCCGGCCACCATGTAAAGGTCTTGTTGCTGCAATGAGTCCAGAAGGAGTGGGGTGATCCCAGGCCAGGCCATGACCACCTCCACCAGCCCCGCCCCCGAAATCAGCCCAGGCAAAATGCCCCCTATGTTGGCCACAAAGGGAATGACGGCGTTCCTAAGGGCATGCTTGTAGACCACGACCCGCTCCGCCAAGCCCTTGGCCCGTGCGGTGCGGATGTAATCCTGGGAGAGCACCTCCAGCATCTGCCCCCGCATGACCCGGGAAAAACCCGCGATGTCACTGGTGGTTACCACGATGATGGGAATCACCGCATGCCAGGCGATATCCAGGATCTTTTTCCAAGGGTCAAACTGCTCAAAGCCGCTACTGGTCATGCCCGAAACCGGAAAGACCATCACCCCCGTGCGGAAGTAGACCTGCAGGATCAGGTACATGAAGATAAGGGCCAGGAAAAAGTTGGGGATGGCCAAGCCAATGTAGGCCAGAAAGGAGATCACCCGGTCCCCCAGGGAATATTGGCGCAAGGCCCCGTAGATCCCTACGGGAATGGCCACCAGGAATAGGAAAAGGGTGGATGGCACCACGATAACCATGGAGTTGACCACCCGAGGCAAAACGATGTCCAGCACCGGGGCCTGGTAAGCGAAGGAATAGCCCAAGTTGAGGTGCAAAAGGTTGTGCATCCAAAGGAGGTACTGCTCATGGACAGGCCGGTCCAGGCCAAACTGGGACCTGAGGCGGGCAATGGTCTCGGGGGTCACCTTGGGGTCCAGCTCCAGCTGGGTCAGGTAGTCCCCGGGGGCCAACTGGATGATGAGGAAGGCCAAAAAGGTCGCCCCAAAAAAGGTGGGCACCAGGTAGAGGATTCGGCGAAGGATGTATGCGGTCATGGCTTCCCAAAGTATCCCCGGGGTCCGCTGACCCCGGGGATACCGTACAACTAGCTCATTTCTTGATGAAGGTCAGCTCCAGCTGCCGCTGGCCCCAGATGCTGCTGATGATGGCATCGGGGTGCTCCCCACCCAGGCGGTTGTTCCAGGCGGGATGGTAGTTGGGGCCGGCGATGTAGATGACGGGAAGAAGCTGGGCCTCAATCTCCTGCATGCGGTAACCGATCTCCACCCGCTTCTTGAAGTCCAGTTCGCTACGGCCACGGGAGTAGAGGGCATCCAGCTGGGTCTCCCTGGGATCCAGGCACTGGCCCGACTTGTTCCACATGTGCAGGTTGCCCTTACAAGGAACCACGTTGCTGCCAAACGGCCAGTCCAGCCCCCCACCGGTAAGGCCGATGATGATGGCGTCAAAGGGCCGGTCGGGACCGGAGGAGAGCAACTGCCCCACCAGGGTGTTGAAGTCAATGGCGGTGAAGTTCACCTTCACCCCCACCTTCTTGGCCTCGTCCACGATGAGCTTGGCAATCTGCTCCCGTTGGGCGTTGCCGGCGTTGGTGGAAAGGTTGAACTCTAGCCTGCGCCCCCTGGCATCCACCAAAAAGCCTTCCCGGTCCTTCCTGGTGAAGCCCAACTCTGCCAGGAGCTTGGCCGCCTCCTGCAGGTTGTACTCGTATTTGGGCACCTTGGGGTTCACCCACTGGGTGAGCACCGGGTAAACGCTGCTGTACATGGGGGTGCCCAGGCCGCCGTAGACGATATCAATCACCGCCTGGCGGTTGACGATGTGGCTCATGGCCCGGCGGAACTTGTCCGAGCGGAAAAGGCTTTGCTTGAAGGGATCCGAGGCCTTGTTCCAGTTGAAGACCATGAACTGGCTGCTGGCCACCGGGGAAGCGTTCACCTTGATGGTGGCGTCCAAACGGCCCTGCTGGATGGCCTGGCGGATCTGGGAGATGTGGTCCACCGTGGAAGGGGCCATCACATCAATGTTGCCCGCCAAGAACTCCGCCAGTTGGGCATTGGTGTCCTTAACGATCCGAATCTCCCGGCGGTCTAGGTAAGGCAGGGGATTCCCCGCCTCGTCCTTGTTCCACTCGCCGAAGGCGGGGTTTCGCTTCAGAACCAGGCGCTCCCCGGGCCGGTAGCTTTCAATGAGCCAGGGCCCACCGGAAACGATGTTCTCCGGCTTTTCGTTGAGGGTCCACATCTTCTTAATGCCCTCAGCCCCCTCCTTTTGGTAGACGGGGCCAAAAATGTGGGCGGGCCAAGGAGTAAAGCTAGCCACGCTAAAGGCCTCGGCATCCGTCTTGGGGTAGATGAAGCGGATGGTGTAGTCGTCTATCTTGCGCAGGGTGATGGGCTTTCCGTCCAGGAAGAAGGAGTCATAGCTGTTGGACCCCACGGCCTTATCGGTGTGGATGCGCCAGGTCATGATCCAGTCGTCGGCGGTGATGGGCTTGCCGTCGGACCACTTCATCCCCCGGCGAATCTTGAAGGTTATCTCCAACTTGTTCGGGCTGATGGTCCAGGACTCGGCCATGTAGGGGATCCAGTCCCCCGTGGTAGGGTCGCGCCGCACCAGGCCAATGGGCCCGGCGAGAAGGCTAGGAACATTGCCCGCCTCCGCCGTGATGAAGGGGTTGAAGGTGCGGTAGTCCGAGATCACCGCTTCCCGAATGGTGCCGCCCCATTTTACCTCAGTAGGCTTGGCCACGGTCCACTTCTGGGGCCAAACAAAAGTCTGGGCGCTGGCCATGCCGACCAGAGCCGCGACGCTCACCAAAACCGCCACAATTTTCCTCATAGCGTTTACCTCCTCTTAGCCTTACGCTGGACAGGGTACCCGCTTCTTCTGGACCCTGTCAAGGGTAGCCGTACCTTGACCCCGGCTGCCCTTCATGAAAGAATCCCCTTCATAAGGAGGCCATGATGAAGGCGGTGGTCATGGAAGCTCGAGGCGGCCCAGAGGTCCTAAAAGTAGCCGAGATGCCTACCCCCGAGCCCGGCCCCAAAGAAGTGCGGATCCGGGTAAAGGCCGCAGCCCTCAACCACCTGGATATCTGGGTAAGAAAGGGGGTAGCCAGCCCCAAGCTCCCCCTACCCCACATCCTGGGAGCCGATGCCTCGGGAGTTGTGGATGCGGTGGGCCCCGGGGTAACCGGCTTTGCCCCCGGGGACGAGGTGGTGGTCAATCCTGGCCTCTCCTGTGGCCACTGCGAAAGGTGCCTGGCCGGGGAGGATAACCTTTGCGCCAAATACGAGATCCTGGGCGAGCTCCGCTTCGGAGCCTACGCCGAGTACCTGGTGGTACCGGAGGTCAACCTTCTTAAAAAACCGCAAAACCTCTCCTTTGAAGAGGCCGCCGCCATCCCCCTCACCTTCCTTACCGCCTGGCAGATGGTGGTGGATAAACTCCAGGTACGGCCCGGGGAGGATGTTTTGGTCATGGCCGCAGGTAGCGGGGTCAGCGTGGCCGCCATCCAGATCGCCAAGCTCTTCGGGGCCCGGGTCATCGCCACCGCAGGTTCGGAGGAAAAGCTGAGGAAGGCCAAGGAGCTGGGAGCCGACGAAACCGTAAACTACACCCATCCCGACTGGCCTAAAGAGGTGCGCCGTCTAACCGGCGGCAAAGGCGCCGACAAGGTGGTGGACCACACCGGGGCCCTTTACTTTGAAGGGGTGATCCGGGCCACGGCCAATGGGGGCAGGATCGCCATCGCCGGCGCTTCCTCGGGCTATGAGGGCACCCTTCCCTTCGCCCACGTCTTCTTCCGGCAGCTTTCCATCCTGGGCTCCACCATGGGCTCCAAAAGCCGCCTCTTCCCTATCTTGCGCTTTGTGGAGCAAGGCAAGCTCCGGCCCGTGCTGGGGCAGGTGCTTCCCTTAGAGGAGGCGGCGGAGGGGCACCGGCTTCTTGAGGAACGGCGCATCTTTGGCAAAGTGGTGCTCCAGATGGGTTAGCCAAGGCGGAACCGAGGTCCCGCCTTAGGACCATAGGGAGAAGGTTATGGGATGGACCTAAGACCTTTGTCCCTTGCCGAAAGCCGCCCCTAAAGGGGTTTCCGTAAGGGTAGAATGCAGGGCGAGGTGAGGCCATGGAGCACACCGATGTGATCATCATTGGCGCAGGACCCGCTGGGCTTTTTGCGGGTTTTTACGTGGGGATGCGGGGGCTTTCCTTCCGCTTTGTGGATCCCTTGCCCGAACCCGGAGGACAACTCTCCGCCCTCTATCCAGAAAAGTACATCTACGACGTAGCTGGCTTCCCGAAGGTGTACGCCAAGGACCTAGTCCAGGGCCTGGTGGAGCAGGTGGCTCCTTTTAACCCCATCTACAGCCTAGGGGAGCGGGCGGAAACCTTAGAAAAGGAAGGAGGCTTCTTCAAAATCACCACCTCTTTGGGCAACACCTACACCGCTAAAGCGGTGATCATCGCCGCCGGGGTGGGGGCCTTTGAACCCAGGCGTCTGGGAGCTCCTGGGGAGAAGGAGCTGGAAGGCAAGGGCGTCTACTATGCGGTGAAGAACAAGGCGGAGTTCCAGAACAAGCGGGTCCTCATCGTTGGTGGAGGCGATAGCGCCGTGGACTGGGCCTTAAACCTCCTCGGCACCGCCAAGGAGATCACCTTGATCCACAGAAGGCCCCAGTTCCGGGCCCACGAGGCCAGCGTGAAGGAGCTTCTTAAGGCCCATGAGGAAGGCCAGCTTAGGGTGCTCACCCCCTACGAGGTGCGGCGGATTGAGGGGAAGGAGCACGTGGAAAAGGCAGTGATCTTCCATAACGCCACCCAAGAGGAAAAGGAGCTGGAGGTGGACGCCGTCTTGATCCTGGCAGGCTACCTCACCAAGCTGGGGCCCTTGGCCAACTGGGGTCTGGACCTGGAAAAGAACAGGATCAAGGTGGACACCACCATGGCCACCAGCATCCCGGGGGTCTACGCCTGCGGGGACATCGTCACCTATCCGGGAAAGCTGCCCTTGATCGTGCTAGGTTTTGGCGAAGCCGCCATCGCCGCCAACCACGCCGCCGCCTACGCCAACCCCGCCCTCAAGGTTAACCCCGGCCACTCCTCGGAAAAGGCCGAGGAAAAAACCCCCGCTTAGAAGGGAATACCCTTGGGGCTCCGGGCTACCCCGGGGCCCCGGTTTGTTCTAAGATGGGGGCATATGCGGGTTGCCCTTTTCATTGACGGATCCTACATGTACCTGGCCACCAAGCGCTTGGGATGGAACGTGGACCACCGCCGGGTCCTCACCCAGTTCGCCACCCCGGAGCAGCTTTACAACGCCTTTTATTATGTCCCCATCACCGACCCCGAGGACGAGCGCCAGCAGCGCTTCATAGACGCCTTGGTCTTCATGGGCTACACGGTGCGAAGCCGCCTGGTGCGGGGGGACGCCCGGTTTGAAGCTATGATGGCCACGGATCTCCTCACCACCGCTCCCCGCTGGGACCGGGCCATCGTGGCCAGCGGTTCGGGAGACCTGGCCCATACCTTTGCCGCCCTTAGGGCCTTGGGAAAGGAGATCCATCTTCTGGGCGTCCACGAGCTGGCCGACCTCGAGCTCCGCAACCAAGCAGACCGCTTCCTGAACCTGCCTGAGTGGCGGGAAGTATTGGAGAGAACCCTCGGGGGCCGCCGCACCTACGCCGGCTATCCGGTGGAGGCCACGGTGGAGATCGCCCCTGCCCCGGTGGAAGACACCCAGCCCTAGCCCATGCCCCCGGGCCCCTGGCTCGTGCTGTTGGTGGCTGGTCTCTTGTTTTTTACCCTTCCCATTCCCCCTTCCCTACCCCCTTCCCCAAGCCTTAGGGACCTTCTCCCCTATCCCAAGGAGAAGCGGGAGAGCCTGGTTAGCCTCCACCTGGCCTTAAAGGCCAGCCTGCACCAGCTTCTTGGAGAGGAAGCTGCAAGGGCCTACGACCACCTTATGCGCCTCGAGCTCAGAAACCAGCGTTCCGGCAAGCGGGCTGCCTATCCCGAGGCCCAAAGCGCCCTTTTGGCGGCCAGGCGCTGGGTAGAAGCCATCGGCCAGGCCAGGCGCGGCCAGAGGGTGAACCTGGAGGGTTTGCCCACCGCCCCCCACCACGTCCTTCCCTATGCCCGGGAGATCCGTGCCGCCGCCTTTGCCCTAGGTCTTCCCTCCGGGGTGCTGGCGGCCATCGTGGACAACGAGCAGTATGGCGGGGACAAGGCCTTGGGGCTTTCCCGGGGGGTGCGGGAAGCGGCGGATGGCCTAGCCCAAGGCCTGGCCGAGACCCAAGGCCACGCCCCCTTAAGCCGCACCCTGGGCCTGGCCCAGATGAGCTGGGAGGATGCCCTTAAGCAAGGGGACCGCCTGCGGCTTTTCGGGGCCTGGGACCCCGCTAGGCCCTTCCCCAAGACGGAGGCCGAGGCCAGAAAGGCCCTGGAAGACCCCTACCTCAACCTCCTCTTCACCGCAAGCCGCCTCCGGGGCTACTTCAACGCCCTCCTAGGCCTCCCCCCTAAGGACACCCGGCCCCTCGAGGACCCCTGGCTCTACTACCTGGGTCCCGCCTGGCACAACTACCCCCTTAGGGCCCAGAACCTGGAAACCTGGGAGGATAGCTTTCATGGCTTCTTCAAAGGCCTACTCTACCAGGTGGTCCTGGAAGGACGCTGGCACTTAGAGGGCCGCGCCCTCCTCCCCATTAAAGCCTGGGGGCCCGGGAATCAGGACCCCAGACCCAACCCCCTACCCAGCCTTACCCCCTAGATCCGCTCCAACCACGGAAGGGGTTCCCCCGGAGGCAAAACCGGCCAGCGCCCTTCTTCCATGTGGCGGAAGATGGCCTCCACCGCCCTTTCCGCCTCCTCCACCCAAGCCTTGGGGTAAAGGGGGCGCTTGGCCCAAAACTCCTCCCGGTCAAAGACCTCACAGGAGTGGTCGGCCCGGCACCTCACGTCCAGCTCGAGGTCGTACTGGCGAAAACCCTTTCCCGTCCACTCGGCCGGGGTCTGCACGTTCCAGTAGTATTCCAAAACCCGCCCCTCCCGCACGTCCGGCCCCCCGGAGTACCAGGCCCCTGGGAAAAAGGCCACGTAGGCGTCGTGGTCCAGCACCACCCTCCTACCCTTGGCCACATGGTGGAAGGTTTCCCCTTGGGGCAAAAGGGTGAGGACCCCTTCGGGGCGCACCTCCACCACCCGGGCCTCCCAGAAATAGTGCGGGCTATCTCCCGGGAACTTGTAAAACTCTACCCGCACGAGGTCCCCGGGAGCAACCGGCCAGGGCAAGGCCCCCATTCCCAAAACCCAAAGAGCCCGGTCGCTTACTTCTTGGTGCTAATGCCCAGGACCTTGTAAAGGGCGCAGAAGCCGGTAACCGCCGTGAAGAGGAGGACCACCGCCACAATGCCCAGAATCCAGTTCCAAGGGGATGCCGACTGGAAGGCGAAGTAGAAGAGGATGAGGGCCAGGATAAACCGGATCACCCTATCGGTGGTGCTCTCGTTCACCGTCATGGCTCACCTCCGCTTCCACCCTACACCTCTGGGCCCCGGATATCTAGCCCCACCCCACCTGCTATGCTAATATAGCCTTCTGGCAGGGGCCGTTAGCTCAATCGGTGAGAGCGGCCGGCTCATAACCGGTTGGTTGCAGGTTCAAGTCCTGCACGGCCCACCAGCTCCAGGACGGCAAAACCCCCGCCCCCTTGTGGGGGCGGGGATGCTTTTGGTACGGCGACCCTTCTGGCAGAATCAAAGCATGGACGCCCTGGAAGCCTTCCAAGCCCTGGATTTGCGCGTGGGCCGTATTCTTAAGGCCGAGCCCCACGAGAAAGCCCGCAAGCCCAGCTATAAGCTTTGGATAGACCTGGGTCCTTTGGGCATCAAGCAAAGCTCCGCCCAGATCACCGAACTCTACCGCCCGGAAGACCTCTTGGGCCGGCTGGTGGTGTGCGCGGTGAACCTAGGTACCCGCCTCATTGCCGGGTTTCCCTCGGAGGTCCTGGTCCTGGGGGCCAAGGATGGGGAGGGCCGGGTGGTCCTCCTCACCGTGGAGCGGGAGGTGCCCCTGGGGGAGAAGGTCTTCTAACGGGTCCGGGTCACCTTGGTGAGGTGCCGGGGCCGGTCCGGGTCCAAGCCCCGGGCCCGGGCCAAGGCCTCCGCCTTGGGGTAGAAGGCCTGGGCTAGGAGAAGAGGGGTGGTTTCGGGCTCAGAGGCCACAGGAAGCGCCAGGGGGGAATCCGCCAAAGCTAGGGCGTCGGGTTCAGGGGAGAGGACGAGAAGATGGGCTCCTTTAGCCCTTAGCCCCTCCAGGATGGCAAGAAGGGTATCCGAGGCCTCATCCTTTTGCACCAGGGCCAGCACAGGAAAGCCGGGCTCCAATAGCGCCTGGGGCCCATGGAGAAACTCCGCCGCCGAAAGCCCCTCCGCATGAAGCCCCGCCACCTCCTTGAGCTTCAAGGCCGCCTCGAGGGCCACAGGGTAGGTAAACCCCCGCCCCAGGACGAAAAGGTTTTCCCCATCCTCCAGGTAATCCAGCTCCCCCGAGGTTTCCAAGGCCCGGTGCAAGGCCTCGGGTAAGGTGGGAAGGACCTGGCGCAGGCGGGATTCCTCCACCAGGTGGGAAAGCAGGTGAAGGGTGGCGGCCAGCATGGCGAGAAAGCTCTTGGTGGCGGCCACCGCCCTCTCCTCCCCGGCATGGAGGGGAAGGACCACCTCCGCCATTCGGGCCAGGGGGCTCTCCTCCCGGTTCACCAGGGCCACCGTGAGGACACCCTGCGCCCGGTAGGCGGCCACGGCCTCCAGGAGATCCGGGCTCTCCCCGCTTTGGCTGTAGGCCAGAAGGAGCGAAGGAAAGGGCACCCGGGGCCGGGCCCGGTAGAGGGTGAGGACAGAAGGGGCCAAGGAGAGGACCGGCCATTCCAGGCGGGCCTCGAGGAGGTACTTGGCCAAAAGGGCCGCGTGGTCGGAACTGCCCCGGGCCACGGTAAGGGTAAGGCTCGGGGGACGCTTCCTCAGGAAGCGGGCCAGGCCCTGCACCTCACCCTCGTTCTCCCGAAGGAGACGCTCTATGACCTTAGGAGCCTCCTCCGCCTCGGCGCGCATCCAAGAGGCCATGAGTCCACTATAGGCCACGGGAAGCACCCCCCTGCCACCTGGTCCTTGCCAGAGGGAAGTGGTATACTTCCACGGATGGACCGCATCGTCATCCGGGGGGCACGGGAGCACAACCTCAAGAACATCAACCTGGAGCTCCCGCGGGGCAAGTTCATCGTCATCACTGGGGTTTCCGGCTCGGGCAAGAGCACCCTGGCCTTTGACACCATCTACGCGGAAGGGCAACGGCGCTACGTGGAAAGCCTCTCCAGCTACGCCCGCCAGTTCCTGGGGGTCATGGACAAGCCCGAGGTGGAAAGCATAGAGGGCCTTTCCCCCGCCATCTCCATTGACCAAAAGACCACCAGCCACAACCCCCGCTCCACTGTGGGCACGGTGACGGAGATCCACGACTACCTCCGCCTCCTCTATGCCCGCATCGGCACCGCCTACTGCCCGGAATGCGGCCGCCCCATTGAGAAGCAGTCCGCCAGCGAGATCACCGACCGCCTCTTGGGGAAACCCCCGGGAACCCGGGCCATCCTCATGGCTCCCTTGGTGCGGGGCAGAAAGGGGGAGTACCGAAAGCTCTTTGGACAGCTCATCAAGGAGGGGTACGCCAGGGTTAGGGTGGACGGGGTCATCTACCTCCTGGAAGAGGCCCAGAACCTCAACCTGGAAAAGTACGAGAAGCACGACATCGACCTGGTGGTGGACCGGGTGGCCCTTAAGGAGGAGGAACGCCCCCGCATCGCCGAGGCGGTGGAGCTTGCCCTTCTTAGGGGCGAGGGGCTTTTGCGGGTCCTTTACCCGGATAGTGGCCAAGAGGAGCTTTACTCGGAAAAGTTCGCCTGCCCCGAGCATGGGAGCGTCCTGGAGGAGCTGGAGCCCCGCATCTTCTCCTTCAACGCCCCCTACGGGGCCTGCCCCGCCTGCTCGGGCCTGGGCTACAAGCAGGAGTTTGACCCCGAGCTCATCGTAAACCCCGAGCTTTCCCTGGCCGAAGGAGCCATCCTGCCCTGGGCAAGGGGGCGGGACACGGGAAGGAGCTACCTCTGGGACCGGCTTCGGGCCTTGGCGGAGCACTTGGGGTTTGACCTGAAGACCCCCTTTAAGGACCTGCCCGAGGAGGCTAAGCAGGCGGTCCTCCATGGCCTTCCCGAGCCCTTTGAGGTGGTCTTCCGCCGGGGAGGGAAGGAAACCTTCCGGGTGGAGGTCCACTACGAGGGGGTGATCCCCTGGTTGCAGAAGCGCTATCAGGAGGCGGAATCCGAAGGGGTCAAGGAGGCGCTGGAAGGGTTTATGTCGCAAAAGCCCTGCCCGGTCTGCGGCGGCACCCGCTACAAGAAGGAGGTGCTCTCCGTAAAGGTGGCGGGCAAAAACATCGCCGAGGTTTCGGCCCTGCCGGTTCGCGAGGCCCTGGAGTTTTTCCGGGACCTCGAGGCCCATCTCCCCCCCTTCCAGGCCCAGATCGCCCGCCCCATCCTGCGGGAGATCGTGGAAAGGCTAGGGTTTTTGGTGGGGGTAGGGCTGGACTACCTCACCCTGGACCGCGCCGCCAACACCCTCTCCGGAGGGGAGGCCCAGCGGATCCGCCTGGCCACGCAGGTGGGTAGCGGCCTCACCGGAGTGCTCTATGTCCTGGACGAGCCCAGCATCGGCCTGCATCCCCGGGACAACCAGCGCCTCATCGCCACCTTGAAGCGCTTACAGGGCCTCGGCAACACCCTGATCGTGGTGGAGCACGACGAGGAGACCATGCGGGCCGCGGACTGGATCGTGGACATGGGGCCGGGGGCCGGCATCCATGGAGGGGAGGTGGTGGCCCAAGGCCCCTTGGAGGAGATTCTCCGAAGCCCCCAAAGCCTCACCGGGGCCTACCTAAGGGGAGAGAAGAAAATCCCCGTGCCCAAGGAGCGCCGGAAGGGCAACGGCAAGTGGCTGGTGCTAAGGGGAGCCCGGGAGCACAACCTGAAAGGGGTCACCCTACGCATCCCCTTGGGCCGCTTCGTGGCGGTCACGGGGCCTTCGGGCTCGGGCAAGAGCACCCTGATCCACGATGTCCTCTACGCCGCCTTGGCGCAAAGGCTCATGCGGGCCAAGACCACCCCGGGGGCCTTTGATGCCCTGGAGGGCCTCGAGCACCTGGACAAGGTCATTGAAATAGACCAGTCCCCCATCGGCCGCACCCCCCGCTCCAACCCCGCCACCTACACCGGAATCTTTGACGAGATCCGCGACCTCTTCGCCAAAACCCCCGAGGCCAGGAAACGGGGCTACGGCCCAGGCCGCTTCTCCTTCAACGTGAAAGGGGGGCGGTGTGAGGCCTGCGGGGGCGACGGCACGGTGAAGATCGAGATGCTCTTTTTGCCCGACCTCTACGTGCCCTGCGAGGTGTGCAAGGGCAAGCGCTACAACAAGGAGACCCTGGAGGTGAAGCTCCGGGGCAAGAGCATCGCCGATGTGCTGGACATGACCGCCGAGGAAGCCCTGGAGTTTTTCCAGCACGTTCCCACCATTGCCCGCAAGCTCCAGCTCATGGTGGACGTGGGCCTGGGGTACATGCGCCTGGGCCAGCCCTCCCCCACCCTTTCCGGGGGGGAGGCCCAACGGATCAAGCTGGCCACGGAGCTGGGCCGCAAGGCCACGGGCCGCACCCTCTACATCCTGGACGAGCCCACCACCGGACTTCACTTTGACGACGTGGCCAAGCTCCTGGACGTGCTCCACCGCCTGGTGGACGCCGGCAACACCGTGGTGGTCATTGAGCACAACTTGGACGTGGTGAAGACCGCGGACTGGGTCATTGACCTGGGCCCCGAGGGAGGGGACCGGGGAGGGGAGATCGTGGCCGAGGGCACCCCGGAGGAGGTAGCCCTTTCGGGAAGCCCCACGGGGCTCTTCCTGGCCAGGATCCCCGAGATCGCCGAGAGGCTAAAGGTGGCGGCGGATTAAGCCTTGGTCTTGGCGGATTTCCTGGAAACCTGGGCAGGTTGGCTGCGGGCCAGGATCCCCTCCAGGGCCAAGGACAGGGATTTGTCCAGCTCTTCCGCGAAATCCCGATTAGGGGTATAGGCCGCCCAGCGCAAGGCGACCAGGAAGTAAAGGTCAGCCAGGGTGCGACCCATGCGCTCCAGGGAGAGGTCCTGGCGCACCACCCCCTTCTCCTTTAGGGGCTTCAACACCTCCGCGATTAGATCGCCCAAAGGCAGGGCCATAAAGGCCGCCTTGGCCCGGATGGGGTCAGGGTTTAATAGCTCGTAAAGAAGAGGCAGAAGAAGGTCCTTCTCCGCTTGGGTAAAACCCGCAAGCCTCTGGAATAGGAAGCGCAGAAGGGCTAGAGGGTCTTCCCCTTGGGCCAGCCCACGCCTAACCTGCTCCCGGAGGTCAGCCAACAGGAGGCTTCCGTACTCCAGGAGCACCGCCTCCTTGTAGGGATAGTAGTTGAAGAAGGTACCCCGGGACACGTGGGCGGCTTTGGCAATGTCGCTGGCGGTGGTCTCCCGAAAACCCTGTTGGCGGAAAAGGGCCATGGCCGCCTGGAAGATGCGGTCACGGCGGCGCTTTTTCTGGTACTCCCTCACGGTCATGAAAGCAGTGTACTCCCGCCCAAACTTAAAGTTCAATCACCTTTTGGGCCCAGTCCGCTAAGGCCTGGAGGAGGGCCAAGCCTCCTAGGGTGGAATACACCTTCGCCTCCCGGTGGAAGGAGCCCTCCCCCACCTGGTACCCCTGCCTGGCCAGGGACCGGGCCACCTCCCCCGGGGCCACCACCCGGGTAGGAAGCCTCCCCACCTCGGCCAGGAAAAGGTGGGCGTTAAAGCCTAAAAACACCGCCTCCAAACCCTCCCAGATCTCCTCCAAAAAGGCCAGGTAGGTGGGGTCTTGGGCCATGCGGCCGGGCCTCCTAGCCCCGGGGATGAAGAGGGCCCTAGGAGGGGGGGCTGCGGGAAAGGCGTAGGTGGGGGTCCAGACGGAACCCGCCAGGGCTGGAGTTCCCTTCCGCCCCTTGGCCACGGTGTAGGCGGGGTATTCCAGGCGCCGAGCCGCCTCCAGGGCTAAGGCCGCCTCCAGCTCGGAAAACTCGGGGAGGAGGAGGATGGCCAGCACGTTAACCCATTATGGCAGAAGCCGGTACAAAATAACGGCGGCCTCCCCCCGGGTGACGGGATCGCCACCCGCAAGCCTGCCCTCTCCCAAGGCCTGAAGGATCTGGTTCAGCACGGACCTCCTCGAGGGCCTCTGCAACTCTCCCCGGAAAAGCTCCCGGGCCTTCAACACCACCCTGAGGCGTTCCTCGGGTCCCTTCGCCCGATAGTAGTGCTCCAGGTTAGCCAAAAAGTCCCCCAGAAGAATGGGTTCAGAAAGGCCCAGGGAACCCTTTAGGTAATAGGGGCCAGCGAACAACCCCCGCCTTAGGAGGGACACCGCCTCCCGGTACCCCGGCCTATCCGCCTCCACCCGCCCCCCCTCCGGGGAGGAGAGCCTGGCCCCCCTTTGGGCCAGCCGCTTGCGCAGGGCCTCGAGGCCCGGGGCGCTCCCGGCCAACTCGGGAAAACCGGCCAGAGGCACCTTGCCAAGCCCTGCCTGGAGGGCCTTGCGCAAGAGGGCCGCCGCCACCCCTGCCGCCTCTCCCAAAGCCATCTCTAGGGGCACCACCCGGGCGGAGAAGGCGGCCACGCTGTCAAATCCCGCCGCCTGGGAAACCACCAGCAGGTTCCTCAGCTCCTGGGGCACCAGGCTGCGGAAGGGCACCCCGTAGGGCACCGGAGTACCCAGAAGGTAAGGGGTTTCCCCAGGAAAGTAGGCCTGGCCGTCCAAGGGATAGCCTCCCAAGGCCACAGCATCGGGAAAGATCTGGCCAAGGAGGACCTCCTCGGCCTTAAGGCGGTAGAGGGCCTTAAGGTGCCGGCTTTCCCGCAGGTAAAGGGCGGGAGCTACCCCGGCTAACCGGGCCGTACCGAAGAGAAGGGGGTCCTTTTCCCGCAGATACGACACCACCCGTTCCGCTTCCAAAGCCGCCTCTGCCCGGATGCGCTCGAGGGCCAAAGGATCCGTACCCTCCACCCCAAATAGAAGGAGGGCATTCACCAGAAGGCTCCCGTCATCCTGGCGGGCCAGGTTCAAGCCCCGAAGGGCATAGCGGTTGGGATCGGAGGGGAGGTAACCCCGCACCAGACTCGCAAAGCCCCAGCCGCTTCGCCCCCAGGCCCCCGCCCCTGTACGCAGCACCTGGCCCTCGTAGTTAAGGGTTAGGAAGACGGCGCCCCAGGGAACCCCCTCCAAGCGGAAGACCAAAGTGGCCGCCATGCTCCTGGAGTCCAGACCCGTATCCTCCCGGCCCTGGGTGAAACTGGCCCCAGCGCGAAAGGCCAGGTCCGCGGTATCGCTGGCATCCACAAAGTAAGGGGCTAGAACAGGACCCTCCGGGGTCGCCACCCGGGTCAGGCGGCCCGCCTCCACCTCCACCCGGTCCAAGGAAGCCTGGAGCCTTACCTCCACCCCTGCCTCCCGGAGCATGGCCCAGAAGGCCTCCTCCGCCCGCTTCACATGGAAGGAAGCCTCCTGCCCGATGCGGCGGTAAAAGTCGCGAAAGAGACCTCCTTGGAGAAGACCCTCTTGGTCCTTGGCCAGGTCCAGGGTGGCCAGCCACCCTTGGGTGAGAACCCCCCCTACTCCCCGGCCGGGTTCCAGCAAAAGCACCCTAAGGCCCTCTTGGGCTGCAGCCACCGCCGCCGTCACCCCCTGGGGGGTGGCGCCGTAGACCACCAGGTCGTACTGGGCCCAGGCCAGATTCCACCCTAAAACGAAGGCTAGGAGAAGGAAGCGCATAGGCCAATGGGCCTTCCCCACCCAAGGCCCCGGATAGCATCTTATGGAAGGTTGGCCTTGGCCTCCTGATACTCCACCACCAGCCGGGCCACCACCTCCTTGGCGGAAGGAAGGTCCCGGATGAACGCCACCCCGTGCCCGGCGGAGTAGACCTCCTTCCAGGCCTTACCCCCACCCTGGCGGAAGCGCTCCAAGGATTCCCGGAGGAAGTTGGCGGGCACCCCGGTGACCTCGGGGGTGTACTGGATATCCTCGGGGGTGGCCCTAAGCAGGGCTTCCTTGTACTCTAAAGGGGCCTCGGACTCCACGGTGGCGATAAAGCGGGTGCCGATGTAGGCCCCATCCCCTAGGGCCAAGGCCGCTAAAAGCTGCCTCCCCGTGGCGATTCCCCCAGCGATGAGCACCGGCACCCCGAGTTCCTCCCGAAGCCAAGGTCCCAAGACAAAGGGGCTCACGGTCCCCGCATGCCCCCCGGCCCCGCTGGCCACGGCCACCAGGGCATCAGCCCCCGCCTCTACGGCCTTTCTCCCGTGCCTCAGGCCCACCACATCGCACCAGACCACCCCGCCATAGGCCTTAACCCGTTCCACCACCCGGGTGGGATCCCCCAAGGAGGTGACCACCAGGGGCACCCGGCGCTCGGCCACCGCCTCCAGGTCCTCCTCGAGGCGGGGGTTGTCCTTGAGGATCAGGTTGACCCCAAAGGGAAGGCCTTGGGGAAAACCCTCCAGGAACTCCCGAAAGGCCCCATGGGTGCGGAAGTTGAGGCTGGGAATCACCCCAATGCCCCCGGCTTCGGCCACGGCCTGGAGAAGCCTAGCCCCGGACACCAGGAACATGGGGGCGGCCACGATGGGATAACGGATGCCCAGCATGCGGGTGATGGCGGTTTCCATAGGAGGGATTTTACTGGGTTCAAAACCCCACCCCCTTCCGCCGCATCTCCCCCCACACCCCCCGTTTGCGCCATACCTGGAAGGTGGCCAAAAAGCGTTCCAGGGCCAGGATCTGTCGGTAACCCAGGCCCTCGAGGAGGGCCAAGAAGAGGAGGACCACCCAGTCCCAAAGCCGGGGATAACGCCTAAGAAGCAGGGTTTCCATGCCCACCGTCAGCTGGGAGAGGAGCACCCCATACCCCACGGCCCAAAGGAGGAAGAGAAGGGCAAACTCGCGATTAAAGAGGCCAAAGAAGTAAAAGACCGGCATGAGGGCGTAGCCCAAAACTTCCACCACGGGAGCCAGGGCCTCAAAGAGGAAGAAGTAGGGCATGGCCACCAGGCCCAGGCGTCCGTACCTGGGATTGAAGAGCATGACCCGATGGTTCCAAAGGACCTCCCACAGGCCCCGGTGCCAACGGTTCCGCTGCCTCCTTAAGGTGGCCCAGTCCGCAGGCACCTCCGTATAGCAGATGGGGTCTGGAGTGTAAAGGATGCGGTACTCCCTTCCCTCCTCCCGGGCCCGGCGGTGAAGGCGGACCACCAGCTCCATATCCTCCCCCACGGTGTCCGTGCGATACCCCCCCACCCGCAAGGCCTCCTCCCGCCGGAAAAGGCCAAAGGCCCCGGAGACGATGAGCAAAGCCCCCATGGCGCTCCACCCCGCCTGCCCCATGAAAAAAGCCCGGGCGTACTCTATCACCTGCATGCGCTCCAAAAACCCTTGGGGAAGGCGCAGGGTCTCCACAATACCCTCACGCACCACAGCCCCATTCAAGGGCCTTATCGTCCCCCCCACCGCCAATACCCGGTCATCCTCCAAGAAAAGGCGGCTCGCCCGTAAAAGGGCCTGGGCATCCAGGAGGCTATCCGCATCCACGGCGCAGAACAGGGGATACCGGGCCAGGTTCAGCCCAGCGTTAAGGGCATCGGCTTTGCCCCCGTTTTCCTTGTCCACCACGATAAGGTTAGGGTATACCAATGAGCGGTACACGGCCCGAACGGGCTTGGTGGGAAGGGCCCGACGGTACACCCATTCCACCTCCATCAGGCGGAAGGCCTCCTTGAGCACCTCCAGGGTCCGATCCTTGGGCCCGTCCGCCACCACGATCACCTCAAACTCCGGGTAATGCAAGGCCAAAAAGGAACGCACCGAGTGGGCGATGGTCTTCTCCTCGTTGTAGGTGGGGACCAGGATGGATACGGGCAGGTAGGCCTCGCGCTCCAAGAGGTCCTTCAGGGAAAGCTCAGAAAGCTCCCGGGCATACCGGGCCACCATCCCCAGGCCAAAGAAGGCGAAAAGGGTATAAAAGAAGTTCAAAAGGGCGAAATACCACAGGATCACCACCTGGTAAAAGAACAAGAAATCCAAAAGGAGGTTCACGCCGCCTCCCGTAATACCTGCTGGGCCATGGCCCGGCCAAAGGGATCGGGGTGGCGTTCCGCAGCCTGGGCCAGAAAGCCCTTGTTCATCTGCAAAAGCCCTTCCGCCGCCGCCCGGCGCACGTAAAAAGAAGGGTCAGAAAGCGCCTTTCACAAGGCTCGCTGGGCCAGATCGTTCCCCAAAAGGGCCATGAGCCGGGCGGCATGGGCCCGCAAGAACTCCCGTTCATCCTTCAAGGCCGCCAGCAAAAGCCCCTCGTAGCCCTGGGGTGGGTAGCGCAGGCGGTAAAGGGCACGCATGGCCGCCGCCTTAAGCTCTGGATCCGCCTGGTCTAAGAAGGGAAGGACCCTTTCCACCAAGGGCACCAGCTTAAGCCGGCCCACAGCCTCCAGGGCCGCCCAAACCTCCTCCCCACCACCTTGGGAAAGCAAATACTCCACCACCGGCTCCGCCCGGTCTTCCAGAAGGAGGAGCACCTCCAAAAGGGCCCCCCGGGGTAAGGCGCCTTCCAAAAGGGCGTTAGCCAAGTCCAAGAGCCCTTGCCCCTGGGCCACCCGGGCCCCAGCCCGGGCCGCCGCCAAACGCAGGACGGGGTCCGGGTGAGCCAGGTCTCGTACAGTTTGCCCTCATAAGACTCACGGCTTGCGGTATAGGCGTGGTAGAGCAAGATATATGCGGAAAGAAGACTCAGGGCTACGCCGGTGAGGAGGAGGGCGCAAAAAAGCGCTTGGTAGGCCACGGGGTAACCGAAGAGGTTGAAAAGCCTTCCCGAGAAAACCGCCACCAAGCCTCCCAAAGCCAGGCTTTCCAGGACCACCACAAGGAAGACCAGAAGGGCATAAAGCCTCTCACCGCGCCGCCACATACTTCTCCAGGCGCTTCAGGAGGTCACTGGGACTGAAGGGTTTGGTGAGGTACTCCTGGGCCCCCAGGGCCTGGGCTTCCTTTAGGCTCCGCTCTTGCTTCAGACCCGAAAGAACCAGGACGGGGGTGGCCTTGTGAAGCTCTTTTCGCAAGTAGCGAAGAAGGTCCAAACCAGAACCCCCCGGCAGGTTGATGTCCAAAACGATGGCGTCCCAATCCTCGGCCAAAGCTGTCTTGGCCGTGGGATAGTCTTTGGCCAGATGGGGTTGGTATCCTTGCCGCATAATGGCCATGGTCAAAACCCTAGCCACGGCAGGATCGTCCTCCACCACAAGGATGCGCTTCCCCATCCCCCTCCACCTCAGGGAATCCGCTTTAGCAAAGCCTCCACCTCAGGGTCTGGATTCCGCCTAAGCTCCTCCAGCAAAAGCCCCCTGGCCTCGGCTGCCTTCCCCTGTTCCAAAAGGGCCTTGGCCAAGGTGAAGCGGGCCAGGGGATAGTTGGGCTCCACCGTTAACACCTGCCGGGAAAGGAGTTCCGCCTCCTTGGCCCGGCCCAAGGCCAGGGCCACCTCGGAAAGTCCCCAGCGGGCATCCAGGTTGCCGGGGTCTTCCCTAAGCACCTTCCGGTAGCTCTCCTCCGCTTCCCCATAACGCTTCAGGTGGTAGAGGAGCCGGGCGTAGCGCACCCGGGTATCAGGGCTATCCAAAAGGGCTAGGGCCTTCTCGTAAAGGGGCTTAGCCTCGCCATGGCGGCCTTGGAGGTAAAGGGCAAAGGCCAGCTCGCCCAAGGCCTCGGCATCGTCCGGGAAAGCGGATAGCGCCTGGCGCAAAAAGGCCTCCGCCCCAGCCGGGTCCTGGGGAAGCCTCTTCCGACCCTCGTAAAAGCTTTTCCGTTCCCGGAAGGGCACGGGGTCCGAGGGGTAGCCCTCGAGGCCCAGCTCATCCAAGGCCATGGCCCGCACCTGGCTCATGCGGTCCGCCTGGGGCAGGTAGCGGAACACGTTACCCTCCACCCTGGCGGAAAGGACCACGGCATCCCCGCTCCGAACCTCCACCCGGAAGGCCCGGGTCCCCTCGGGGCCCAGCATGCGGAACACCACCTCTCCCTCCGAACCCGGCGCCGGGCGCACCAGGGGAGCAGGAAGAAGCTTTCGCCTAACCCCCGTTCCCAGAACCGCTCCTTCCCCGGCAGGAAGCCTTTCCTGCCCCAAGGCCACCTTTCCCCGGTAAAGGGAAAGGCGGGCCCCGCTTTCCCGGGAAAGGCGCAGGTGGGTCCCCGTGGGCCGCACCTGGCCCTCGGGGGTGGAAAGGGCCAAGGGCACAGGGGCCTCCCGCACCGCCTCCACCCCTCCCCTTTCCAGGCGCACCTGCACCCTCTCTCCCCCACCCCAAAGGCTCCGCCAACGCCGGGCCTCCCCGTGAGCCTCAGGGCTAAAGGCCAGCTCCAGCCCAGGAAGCCGTACCACCTCCCCGGCCGGTACCCGGCCGAAGGCCTGGGAACCCAAGGGGGCGGGGAAGATGGGCACGCGGGCCAAGGCGATCAGGGCCACCATCAAGAGAAGAAGCCTTCCCACCGGGGCCCTTTGGCCCGGCCGGGGCCTGGGCAGGAGGAGAAAGAAGGTGCTCCCCCGGCCTACGCGGCTCCTTAGACGGACCTCGCCCCCATGGGCCTCGAGGACCCGCTTCACCAGGGCAAGACCGAGCCCCGTACCCTCCGCTTCGCCCCGGGTGGAGGCACGGTAAAAAGGTTCAAAGACTCTGCCCTGCTCCTCTTGGGGGATACCCGGACCCGTATCGGAGACCGCAATCCCATACCGGTCCCTTCCCACCAGGAGGCGCACGGCCACCCTACCCCCCTTCGGGGTGTACTTCACCCCATTGTTAAGGACGTTCAGCACTGTCTGGTAGAGCCATTCCCGGTCCCCATACACCCAGGCCTCCCGTTTCGGCAGGACCAAGCGGAGCTGGATTCCCTTCCTGCCGGCCAAGGGCCGTATCTCGTCGGCCACCTGGCGGAGAAGGGCCTTTAGGTCTACCCGCTCGCTTTTGAGCCGAACCCCCTGGCCCAGGCGTAGGTATTCCTGAGCTTTCTGCAGAAGCTCTTGAATACGACGGGCACTCTTTTCGGCAATGGCCAGAAGTTCCTTGCCTTCCTGGGGAAGACCTTCGGTCTCTAAGGCAAGCTCCAAGGCTCCCAGAACGCTCATCAAGGGGTTCTTGATCTCGTGGAGGAGGAGACCCAGAAGCCTCGCGCTTTCCTCCTGGCTTCTTAAGAGGGCGAGCTCCCGCTCCCTTAGCTCCAAAACCTCCCGAAAGACCTGAAGGAGAAGCCGCAGGGCCTCCTGGACCTCCCGGGAAGGGGGCGGTCCCTCCCAGTAAAGGGCGAGGTCCCCTTCTTCAAAAAGCTTCTCGCCCCGCAAGGGCCCCTCGGGAAGGACCTCACCCCGGAAGAAAACCCGCACCGGGTAGCGGCGGAGGACCTCCGCCAGAAACCCTAAGTGAGCGGGCGGCGCCTTTACCATCTACTCCACGCTACTCGAGGCCCTTGAAAGGCCTGTGAAAACCTAAGGCCTAGGGGCCATCACCACCAGGAGGAGGGCGGGGTTTGCCGACTCGTTGCGCACGCCATGGGCCTCCCCTGAGCGAGCGATGGCCGCCATCCCTGGGGCCAAAAGGGCCTCCTCCTCCCCGATGCGTACCACCACCTCCCCTTCCAACACGTAGTAGATCTTATCGGAACCCTCATGGGCGTGGGCTTTTTGCGCCTGGCCAGGAAGGAGGGCGTAAAGGTCAAAGAAGAGCTTTTCGGACTCAAAAACCGGGATTTTGGCCATTTTCTCCGGGTTATAGCGCACAAGGCTCTTTAGGTCCTTAATCTCCATGGCTAGAGTCTACTTGACGAAAGCCCAAGCGGGGCACTACACTAACCTTTGCGCGCCGGGGAGTAGCGCAGCCTGGTAGCGCACACGCTTGGGGTGCGTGTGGTCGTCGGTTCAAATCCGGCCTCCCCGACCAAAAGCCCCCCGCCCAAACGGGCGGGGGGTTGTCTTTGGCTGGCGCGGCCCGGGGTTTCCACCCTGGCCGTGCCAGGGTGGGGTGGGTTATGCCCGGCCCACCGTGCCCATCAGCTCAAACTTTTCCCGGATCACCTGCTTCAGGTAGTCCCGGCCTTTGCCGATGATCTTGCGGGGGTCAAACTCCTTGGGATTGCCCACCACCACTTCCCGGATCCCCAGGGTCATGGCCAGGCGCAGGTCGGTGTCAATGTTGATCTTGGAAATGCCGTTGGGAATGGCCTTCTTGATATCCTCGTCGTGGATGCCCGTAGCCTCCTTGAGTTCCGCCCCCGTGGCCAAAAGCTTCTCCTTAAGCCAGGTGGGCACCCCGCTGGCCCCGTGGAGCACCAAGGGGATGGAAACCCGCTTGCTGATCTCCTCGAGGCGCTTGTGGTCAATGTAGGGCCGGCCCTTTCCCTTGTAGGCCCCGTGGCTGGTGCCGATGGCGATGGCCAGGTAATCAATGCCTGTTTCCGCCACAAAGCGCTCCGCTTCCTCAGGATCCGTGAGGAACGCCTCGGCCGCGGAAACCTGGATGTTATCCTCAATGCCCTGAAGCCGCCCCAGCTCCGCCTCCACGCTCACCCCCACCGCATGGGCGGCTTCCACCACCTTTTTGGTCTCGGCCACGTTCTCCTCAAAGGGGTGGTGGCTGGCATCAATCATCACGCTGGTGAAGCCCGCCCTCAGGGCCTGCATCACCATCTTGAAGTCGGCCCCGTGGTCCAGGTGCAGGACCACGGGCACCTTGGTGCGGCTGGCCATATCCTTCACCAGGTTGGCCAGGTTCTCCATTCCGGCGTACTTCCGGGCCCCGTCGGAAACCTGAATGAAGACGGGAGCCCGTAGTTCATCGGCTACCTCCAGGATAGCCTGGGTGATCTCCAGGTTATTGGTGTTGAAACTAGGAACCGCATAGCCTTCCCGCCGCGCCTTATCCAGAACCTCTTTACCGATCGCCAAGGGCATACAGCACCTCCTTTAGCTCCTTTAGGTTATCAGCCACGGGCCGCTTGTTGAAAAGGGCGCTTCCCGCCACGGCCACGTCCGCGCCCGCCCGGTACACCTCGGCCACGGTTTCCCGGTTCACCCCCCCATCCACCTCCAACAAGCAGGCCGGGTTCAGCCGGTCCCGCATGGCCTTGAGGCGGCGAAGCCTCTCGGTGGCGGTGGGGATGTACTTCTGCCCTCCAAACCCCGGGTTCACGCTCATGAGCAGGGCCAGGTCCAGCTCAGGCAAAAGGGGCTCAAAGGCCTCCAGGGGGGTGGCGGGGTTGATGGCGAGCCCCGCCTTTTTCCCCAGCTCCTTCACCTTCTGCACCGCCCGATGGGCATGGGGGGTAGCCTCAACGTGCACGGTGATGACGTCAGCCCCGGCGCGGGCAAAGTCCTCCAGGTACCTCTCGGGCTGCACGATCATGAGGTGCACATCCAGGGGCAAGGAGGTGACCCGCCGCACCGCCTCCACCAGAAGGGGCCCGAAGGTAAGGTTGGGGACGAACACCCCATCCATCACGTCCAGGTGGATCCAGTCCACCCCCGCCGCCTCGGCTTCCTGGATTTGTTCCTTGAGCCTCGCTAGGTCCGCGGTGAGAATGGAGGGCGCAAACTTCAGCATCCTTTCCCCCTAGGCCACCCGCAGGTGCCCCCGCTCAATGGCCAGCTCCCGCATCTTAACCAGGTAGTAGGCAATGACCAACTGGGTTAAAGCCAAGGGATAGCTTTGCCCCGCCTTGTCCAGGAAGGTACCCACCAAGCTGGGGTCAAAGTGCTCCACGTGGTGGCCCAGGTGGTCCCAGATGATGCGTTCAAAGGCCAGGGCCCGCTCAGGGGGAATGTTGCCGGTGATATCCAGGATATCCGCCTCCTTGCGGGTCTCCAAGCGGATGGGCGCCTCGTCCTCGTAGGCGGTATGGAGCACCTCGGAAAGGTCCAGCCGGGGCAGGGTGTGCTTTAGGGCGATGCGCACGTTCAGGGTGCTGGGGTTTTCGGGGTTGTAGCCAGGGGGGCGGTAGAAGCGCACCACGAGGTCCGCGTGCTCCTTCTGGGGCCAGATGAAGGCCCGGGAGTCGGGCATGCGCCTCTCAATGTCGGCGATGACCTCCTCCGGGGTGTAGCCCCGCTTGGCCACATCCCGCTTTACCTTCCACTCCCGCCTCAACTCCTCCTCGGGGTCCAGGTAGACGGTGAGGTGGTAACGGCTCCGGAGAGCCGGGGAAAAGAGGGTGAGGAGCCCCTCGAGGATCACCACCCGCGGCACGAGCCGCCCCTCCTCCTCCACCGCCCGGGGGGCGGGAATATAGACCGGGGGATCAAAGGTGCCCGTGGAGTGGTTGTACACGGGCTTCAGGATGGGCTCCCCCTCGGAAAGAAGCCTAACGTGCTGCTCCATGATGTCCATGTAGTTGCACTCGGGGTTCAAGGGGGTGATGCCCAGCTCCTTGCGCTGCTTGCGGTCGTACTTGTGGTAGTCGTCCACGCAGATGTTGGTGGTGCGCTCCTCTCCCAAAAGCCGGGCAATCCCTGCGGAGATGGTGGTCTTCCCCGCCCCCGAGTCTCCGGCAATGCCTAGCATAAAAGGCCTATGGGGCATCTTCTTCCTCCTTCTCCTCCTTAAAGACCGAGCTGGCGTAGATATCGTCGGCGGTGATGGTCATGAGTTCCTCTGGGGTCACCGGCCCCGCCTTCTGGTAAAGCCGGTAGGCCTGCCTAAGCTTGAAGCGGTCCAGGGCGTTGCGCACGCTACGGGCGTAGGCGAAGTTGGGAAGCTGCATGCGCCTTTCCAGGTACTCCAGGAAAGCCCTTTCCGCCTCCTGGGTGAAACGGTAGCCCTGCTTTTCCAGCATGAGCTTGCCGATCTGGAAGAGCTCCTCGGCGCTATAGGGGGGAAACTCAATGTGGTGGGCGATGCGGGAGCGCATCCCCGGGTTCAAAGCGAAGAACTCCTCCATGCGGTCCTTGTAGCCAGCCAGGATCACCACCAGGTCCTCCCGCTGGTTCTCCATCACCTGGAGGAGGATCTCTATGGTTTCCTGGCCGTAGTCCCGCTCGTTCTCCGCCCGGTAAAGGCTGTAGGCCTCATCAATGAAGAGCACTCCCCCCATGGCCCGCTTCAGGACCTCCTTGGTCTTGGGGGCGGTGTGGCCGATGTACTGGCCCACCAGGTCGTCGCGGCTGGCCACCACCAGGTGGTCGCGGCGGATGTAGCCCAACTTGTGGAGGATGGTGGCCATCCGCATGGCCACGGTGGTCTTGCCTGTACCCGGGGGGCCCACGAAGGCCATGTGCAAGGTGGGGCGGTCGGCGGTAAGCCCCAGCTCCCGGCGGAGCTTGTCCACGGAGAGGTAGGCAGCAATCTCCCGGATGCGCTGTTTTACCGGCTTAAGACCGATCAGCTCCCGATCCAGGGTTTCCAGAACCGCCTCGATCTCGGGGTTTTTCACCACCGCGAGGTTTGGGCTTTGCGCATCCAGCATGGGCCTCCTTTGGGTCTTTCCAAGGGGTCCTGGCGCTGTCCAGGACCCCTTGGAAGCTACCGGGTTAGTCCGAGTAACGCTCGCCTTCCGGCCTCATGGTGGCGTAGGCCTCCAAGGTGTAGCGAAGCCGGCGGCCATCCGAGTAAAGCTGCCGGTGCAGGCGGAAACCGGGCTCCTTCTTGGGGCGGTGGGCGATGAAGGACACCCTTTGCGCCTGCCACATGGGAGAGGGGTCGTAGCCGTTGATCTTGATGTAGTGGTTGGGGAAGGCCTCGCGGCACTTCTGGAACTCGTACATGGCCGCCGCCGGGTCCTCCAGGTCAAACATGGGCAGGCCCCACATGTTCCAGTAGACGTTGTAGGGGCTGGGGTCATCGGTGTACTCAATGGAAACCGCCCAACCGTTTTTGATGATGTACTCAATCTGGGCCCGGATTTCCTCGTCCGTGAGATCGGGCAGATAAGAAAAGGTCCCTTGGGTGATCCGCATCTTTCTCAGCTCCTTTCCTTAGTTGCTGGGAGTAGGCACCACATCCGGGGTGTCGGTGGAGGCGAAGTCAAAGGTAACGCTACCCCAGGTCTCCAGGGCCGCCGCCAACGCCGGGGAGTGCTGGGCCGCCTTCTTGAGGATCTCGGGGCCCTCCGCCAGGATGTCCCGGCCCTCGTTGCGGGCCTTGACCATGGCCTCGAGGGCCACCCGGTTGGCCGTAGCTCCCGCCTGAATACCCATGGGGTGGCCGAAGGTGCCGCCACCAAACTGGAGCACCACATCGTCCCCAAAGAGGGAGAGGAGAAGGTGCATCTGGCCAGCGTGGATGCCACCGGAAGCCACGGGCATGACCGGCGCCAAGTAGCCCCAGTCCTGGTCAAAGTAGATGCCCTTCACAGGGTCCGCCTTCACGTACTGCTCCCTGAGGATGTCGTAGTAGCCCCGTACCAGGTTGGGGTCCCCCTCCAGCTTGCCCACCGCGGTGCCGGCGTGCAGGTGGTCCACCCCCAACATGCGGAGCCACTTGGCCACCACCCGGAAGTTCACCCCGTGGTTCTTCTGGCGGGTAAAGGTGGAGTGGCTGGCCCGGTGCATGTGCAGGAGCATGCCGTTTTTGTGGCACCAGTTGGAAACGGACTGCAAAGCGGTGTAGCCCATGGTAAGGTCCACCATGACAACGATGGCGCCGATCTCTTTGGCAAACTCCAAGCGCTCGTAGACCTGCTCCATGGTGGCGGCGGTCACGTTCATGTAGTGGCCCTTGCGTTCCCCCGTGACCTGCTCCGCCTTCATCACCGCCTCCTGGGCGTAGAGGAAACGGTCCCGCCAGCGCTGGAAGGGCTGGGAGTTGGTGTTCTCGTCATCCTTGGTGAAGTCCAAGCCTCCCGCCAAGGCCTCGTAAACCACCCGGCCGTAGTTCTTGCCGGAAAGGCCCAACTTGGGCTTCACCGTGGCCCCAAGAAGGGGACGGCCATACTTGTTCAGCATGTCCCGCTCCACGGGAATGCCGTGCGGAGGCCCCATGAAGGTCTTAAGGTAGGCCACGGGGATGCGGAGGTCCTCGAGGCGGAGAGCCTTAAGGGCCTTGAATCCGAAGACGTTCCCGATGATGGAGGAGGTCATGTTGGCGATGGACCCCTCCTCAAAGAGGGCCAGGTCGTAAGCTATCCAGGCAAAGAACTGCTCCGGGTTCCCCGGCACCGGCTCCACCCGGAAGGCTTTGGCCTGGTACCGGTCCAAACTGGTTAGGCGGTCGGTCCAGACCACCGTCCAGGTGGCGGTGGAGGACTCTCCAGCCACCGCCGCCGCCGCCTCCTCGGGCTCGATGCCCGGTTGCGGGGTGACGCGGAAAAGGGCGATGGTATCGGTATCTTTGGGCTCATAGTCGGGCTGCCAGTAGCCCATCTGTTTGTACTCCACCACCCCGCCCTTCTTGTAAATGGCCTTTTTATCCGTCATGCTCCCCTCCTAATAGGCCACGGGGCTGATGCCCCGAAGCTTCCCTAACTGGTGCCACGCTTCCACCTTCCTCAAGGTACGGGTGGCCCCGCGGATCACCAGGCTTTCGGTCCAAGCCCGGCTCTCCCCATACCGTACCCCTCGGAGGAAGGGGCCATCGGTGATGCCGGTGGCAGCAAAGTGGGTGTCTTCGGCGGCGCAGAGCTCCTCGAGGGTATAGACCCGATCCAGGTCATACCCGGCATGCACCACGTTCCAACGTTCCTCCTCGCTCTGGGGGTCCAGGCGCATCTGCATCCCTCCTCCGAGGGCCCGCACCGCCACGGCGGCGATAACCCCTTCCGGCGTACCCCCGGTCCCCATGAGGACATCTATGCCGGTGTCGGGCAAGACCGCGGCCAGGGCCCCACCCACATCCCCATCGGTCTGCAGGCTGATCCGGGCCCCCGCCATGCGGATTTCCTCAATGAGCCGCCCGTGGCGGGGCTTGTCCAGGACAAAGACTGTGAGCTCCCGCACCTCCTTCTTTAGGGCACGGGCGATCTCCTTGAGGTTGTCGGCCACCGAGGCCTTCAGGTCAATGGCCTCTTTGGCCTCAGGGCCCACCACCAGCTTGGCGGCATAGAAGGCCGGGCCCGGATTGAAGAGGGTGCCTTCCGGGGCAGCGGCGATCACGCTGATGGCCCCCGGGCGGCCCAGGGCCAGAAGCCTCGTTCCCTCCACGGGGTCCACCGCCAGGTCCCAAAGGGGACCCTCCCCTTGGCCCAGGACCTCCCCGTTATAGAGCATGGGGGCCTTATCCTTCTCCCCTTCCCCGATCACCACCCGGCCGCGGAAATCCAGGCTGTTCAGGAGAAGGCGCATGGCCTCCACCGCCGCCTGGTCCCCTCCTTCCTTATCCCCCCGGCCCACGAAGCGGGCCGAGGCCAAGGCCGCAGCCTCCGTAGCCCGCATCAGGTCCAGGCCTAGGTTGCGTGTGGGCATAGCCATGCCCTTACCTTAGGGGGGGCGTTTGATTACTGCAATCATATGTTTTGACGCACGCCATAAGCATACAACCATATAAGGAACTGCTAAACTGAGTGACCAATGTTCCCTTATTGTCATTATGTATCTTTGGTGATACCATAAGAAAATGTTGATAACTAAGAACGCTAAACTGCCCAACCCCGCTGCATTACGGGTCTTCGTGACGGTGGTGGAGGAAGGAGGCGTGGGCCGGGCGGCTTTGGCCTTGGGCATCACGCAGCCTGCGGTAAGCCAGTACCTGCGAAGCCTGGAGGAGCAGGTAGGCCACCCCCTTTTTGAGCGCCAGGGCCGGCACCTGGTCCTTTCCCGGGTAGGGGAGGCCCTCTTGCCCGAGGCCCGGCGGGTGGTCCAGGCCCTGGAGGAGTTTCAGCGGGTCTCCCAGGCCATGGGCCGGCTGGAGCTGGGGGAGGTCACCTTGGGAGCCGCCACCACCATGGCCACCTACGTCCTCCCCCTGTTCCTAAAGGACTTCCACGAGGCCCATCCGGGAGTACGGATCCACGTGGAAAGCGGCTCCTCCGAACGCCTGGCGGAACGCCTGCGCATGGGGGAGGTGGAGTTCGCCATTTTAGAAGGCGTGGAGCACTGGGAAGGGTATGAGCGCCATCTCTTCTACGAGGACGAGCTGGTCCTCATCGTGCCTCCCGACCACCCTTGGGCCGGGCGGGATACCATACCCCCGGAGTGGCTCATGGAGGAAACCCTTATCGTGCGGAAGCCCGGCTCCATGACCTGGCGGGCCCTGGAGCGGGCCTTTGAACAGGTGGGCCTGGAACTTAACCCCATCTTCTACACCGACAACAACGAGGTGACCAAGCGCCTGGTGCTGGCCGGAGCCGGGGTGGGTATTGTGAGCCGGGTGGTGGTTCAACCCAACCTAAAGGTGGGGAACCTGCGCGCCTTAAGGCTATCCGAGCCCGTGGGGGAGATCCGCCGCTACTTCTGGCTGGTGCACCCCAAGAGCGTGGCCAACCCCGCAGCCCAAGCCCTCATCGCCCTGCTTCGCTCCTAACCAGGCGCATGGCTAGGGCAAGGGCCACCACCATGAGGGAAAGAAGCCCTAGCTCCGCCAGCACCGCCATGAAGGCCGGGTCCGCCAGGTCAAACTTCTCCACCGCCTCTGCGGTGAGGACCAGGATGCGGCGGATGGCGGCGATGAGGCCGATGACCAGAAAGGGGGTGGCCTCGAGGGTCCCCTCCTTGGCAAAGCGGAGCAGGGTGTAGAGGATCTCCGCCAACATCAAGGCCAGGAGTACCCGGTCCAAAAGGGCTAGGGCCACCTCCCCATAGTCCCCCTCCATGAGGTGGCGAACCCCCTCCACCAGGGTGGAAAGGAGGAGCACCGCCGCCCCAGCCGCGATCAGGAAGCCGGCGAAGAGATAGATGACGGTTTCCGTAACCTGGAGGACCCGGTAGGCATCCCGCTTCATGGGTCTAGTCTACGTCGTTGAGGTAGGTAAACTCCCCCTGTTCCTCCAAGAACTTCTGCATCTCGTAAGGGGAGCGGATACCCTCCTCCGTGGGCAAGGGTCCTTCCATCCAGTGGGGCAGGGCTTCGGGGGGTGGAGCCTGGAAGCCATAGAGGTAGTAGAGGGCCCAGTACCCGTGGGCGTCCTTGAGGATCACCGCATCCCCGTAGCCGTCCTCCAGCACCTTAACCGCCTGCTTCCTGGCCTCCTGGTAGGGCATCTCGGAGTAGTCCATACCCACCTCCTACTTGGACTCGTTGATGAAGAGCGTATACCCATTATCCTCCAACCAGCGGGCTTGGTCGTAGGGGTCGCGGAACCCCTCGGGGGAGGGCCTAGGTCCTTCCACCCAGTCGGGGGTTTCCTCGGGGTCGGGGGCCTTGCGCCCGTACCAGCTGTAGAAGTAGTAGAGGGCGTAGTACCCCCCCTCCCCCTCTACCACCAAACCCTCCCCCAGCCCGTCCACCAAAATCTTAAGGGCCTTGCGCTCCGCCTCCTGGTGGGTTAGGTGCCGCATGGTACCTCCGTCATCACCAGGTAGTCGGTGGTGATCCGGTCCTTGGCCATGGGGCGGAAGACCCGGTTGGCGAACTCCACGTGCAGGGGATGGTCCCGGTAGAACTCCACCACCTCCGGCCCCTCAAAGAGGACCGAAAGCCAGTAGCGGTAGCGGGCCTCCGGGGAAAGGGCCTCCCCATAGCGTAGGCCGCAGACCCCAGGAATCTGCAGCAGGACCTCCCGCGCCTGCTGCACCATGCGGCGCACCTCCTCTGGGCTGGCCTCAGTGTTAAACACGATCAAGTGCTCCACCATCTCCGTACCTCCTCCAGATAACCCAGATCCACCACCACCCGCTCCCTGGCCCTCGGCCCTTGGAGCACCGGGGCCGGATCCCCAGGCTCCCCCAGGTGAGGAAGGAGGGCCTCGGCCTCCCGGTAGTCCTGGTCCAGGGTATAGAGGCTAGGGGTGATGAGGACCGGAAAACCTGCCCCCTTGGCGCTTAGGAGGCCGTTTCGGGAATCCTCCACCACTAGGGCCTCCTCAGGGGCCAAACCCAGCCGCTCCTGGGCCAGGAGGTAAATGCTCGGGTCGGGCTTTTTCCTGGGGACCACATCCCCCGCCAGGACCAGGTCAAACCAGCCCAAAAGCCCCGTACCCTCCAAGAAGGCCTCCGCGTTTTCCGGGCTGGTGGTGGTGCAAAGGCCCAAGGCTACCCCCGCCTCCCGGGCTTCGCCAAGGAGCCGGCGCACTCCAGGCCGAAGCGTGACCCCTTCCTCCCGCAAAAGCTTTAGGTAAAGGTCCGTCTTGTACCGGTGGACCTCGGCGATCTCCTCCCAGGTGAGGTTGGGCGCTCCAGGGGTTTCCTCCAAGGCCCGCTTAAGGCGCTCCTTGCCCCCCTGGTCCAAAGGAGGCGGGCGTAGGTCTCCTGGTCCCAGTAAAGGGGAAGGCCGAAGTGGGCAAAGGCCCGGTTAAAGGCCTCGCGGTGAAGCTCCTCGGTTTCGGCCAAGGTGCCATCCAAGTCCCAAAGAAGGGCTTTCAGCTTCCCCACCATAGGCGCATCCTCGCCATGGCCAAATCCCTGAGGCCCTCCTTCATGCCCGCTACCAGGCCCAAATAGTCCTCCGCCTCCACCTTCTTGAGAAGGGAGGCCGCCTCGATGGCCAGGTCGGCATACAGGTTGATCTTGCGGATCCCCCGGTCCACCAAGGCCCGGTACTCCTCCGGCCTTAGGCCCGAGGCCCCGTGCAGGACCAGGGGAACGGGTAGCTGGCCTAACTCCTCCAAAAGGGGCAAGTTGAGGCGCACCGGCCCTTTGTGGAGGCCGTGGCGGGTGCCGATGCTCACCGCCAAAGCGTCCACGCGGGTTTCCGCCAAGTAGCGCCTGGCCTCCAGGGGGTCGGTGTAGGCCACGGGCTCGTGGGAAACTTCCCCCCCGTAGCTTCCCGGCACCGCCCCCACCTCCCCCTCCACCGTGGCCCCATAGGCCCGGGCCACCTCCACCGCCAGGCGGGTCAGGCGAATGTTCTCCTCCAGGGGAAGGTGGCTTCCATCCAGCATCACGCTGGTGAAGCCCAGCTTTAGGGCCCGCACCACCTCCTGAAGGCTCTCCCCGTGGTCCAGGTGCAGGGCCACGGGCACCTTGGCCCCATCGGCCAGATGGACAAGCCCTGGGGCTAAGGCCTCCAAGGGCGGCCCCCCGAGATGCGGAGCCACGCTTAGGATTACGGGAAGGCCTAAGGTTTCCGCTCCCTCCAGGATGGCCTCGGCCCACTCCAGGCCCACCACGTCAAAGGCCCCCACCGCCCGGCCCTTCTCCGGCAAAACCTCCCGCAAAGTGGCCAGCATCCCTCCTCCTATAGCCCAAACACCATACCTTCCCCCCGCATCCCCAAGAAGCGGGGGACCACCCCATGGGCATCCACCCGAGCGCACTCCGCCACATCCTCCCCAAGCCCCACCGCCACCAGGGCCTTGGCCGCCTCGCTGGCAGTGAGCACCGGCAAAGGAGGGTTCTCCGCCAAAAAAGGGCCAGGTGGGCCATCTCCCCTTCCGGGGCAAACCCTAGGGCCTGCAGGCGTCTTCCAATGACCCCAGCCGTGTAAAGGTCATCCAGGGCTATGTTGCCCTCCTTGCCCGCACAGACGATAGCCACTTCCCCACCTGAGCCTGCCGCCACCTCCGCCACCGCCTGGGCGTTTTGCAAGGAACCCAGAAGGATATGCCTGGCCCCTAAGGCCGCATGGGCTGCCCGGGTGCCGTTGGTGGTGGCCATGACCACCGTCTTCCCCGCCACCCCCTCCACCTCCCGGGGGGAGTTGCCCAAGTCAAACCCCTCTGGGGGAAGCCCACCCACCTCCCCGGCCAGGATCTCCCCATCCTGGCGAAGACTGCGGGCCACCTCCACCCCCGGAGCCAGGACCAAGGCCTTAGCCCCCGCCCTTAGGTAAAGGGCGGCGGTGGTGGTGGCCCGGATCACGTCCACCACAATGGCCGTGCCCGGATACGAGCCAGGTTGGGGCAAAGGGTCTATCCGAAACTTCACAAGAGCGACTCCAAAGCTTCCGCCACCCGCTCGGGGGTAAAGCCCAGCTTCTCGTAGACCTCAGGGTAAGGGGCGCTGGCCCCAAAGCGGTCCAGGCCCACCACCTTGTGGGCGTAGCGTTCCCAGCCCAAGGTGGCCCCAGCTTCCACGGCCACCGTGGGCAGGCCCGGGGGCAGGACGCTTTGCCGGTAGGCTTCCGGCTGCGCGGCAAAGAGCTCAAAGGAAGGCAGGCTCACCACCCGCACCCGGCGGCCCCTTTCCGCCAAAAGGGCCTTGGCCTTGAGGGCCAAGTGCACCTCGCTTCCCGTGGCCACGATGACCCCCTCGGGGTTCTCCGCATCGTCTACCACATACCCACCCTTTAGAACCCCTTGGGCCTTCTCCGGGGAAAGGAGGGGCACCGCCTGCCGGGTAAGGATGAGGGCCGTGGGTCCTTCCTTGCGCTTTAGGGCCACCTGCCAGGCATAAAAGGTTTCGTAAGCGTCGGCCGGCCGAATCACCCAGAGGTTGGGGATGGCCCTAAGGCTCATGAGGTGTTCCACCGGCTGGTGGGTGGGGCCGTCCTCACCCAGGGCGATGGTGTCGTGGGTGAAAACGAAGACCGTGGGGGTGCCCATGAGGGCCGCCAGGCGAATGGCCGGGCGCATGTAGTCGGAGAAAACTAGGAAAGTGCCCCCATACGCCCTATAGCCCCCATGAAGGTTGAGGCCGTTTAGGATGGCCCCCATGCCGTGCTCCCGCACCCCGTAGTGGATGTAGCGCCCGGTAGGATTTTGCGGGGAGAAATCCGCCATGCCCTGGGCTTGGGTGTTATTGGAAGGGGTAAGGTCGGCGCTACCCCCAAGGAGTTCCGGCATCCGGGGAGCGATGGCGTCCAGGGCCTTGCCGCTTGCGGCCCGGGTGGCCACGGGCTTGTCAAAGGCGGGGGGTTCCTCGGGCAAGGAAGGAAGTTCCCCCTTTAGGCGGCGCACGAGCTCCTGGTGGAGGTCAGGATAGGCCTTTGCGTAGGCTTCCATGAGCCCCTCCCAAGCCTCCTGCCAGGCCCTTCCCTGTTCCCGCATGTCCATGTGCCGGTAGACCTCCTCGGGCACCTCAAAGGGCGGATAGGGCCAGCCCAGGTTCTTGCGGGTGGCTTCCACCGCCTCGAGGCCCAAGGGCTCCCCGTGGGCCTTGTGGGAGTCCTGCTTGGGAGAGCCATAGCCAATGTGGCTGCGAACGGCGATGAGGGAGGGCCTTTCGTCCAGCTGGGCCAGGCGGATGGCGTGACGGAGGGCCTCGAGGTCGTTGGCGTCCTCCACCCGCAGGGTATGCCACCCGTAGGCCCGGTAGCGGGCCAGGACGTCCTCGGTGAAGGCCAGGTCCGTGGAGCCGTCAATGGAAATGTGGTTGTCGTCCCAGAAAACGATGAGCTTGGATAGCTTCCAGGTCCCTGCCAGGGAGCTGGCCTCGCCGGAGATCCCCTCCATCAAGTCCCCATCTGACGCCAAGACATAGGTGTGGTGGTCCACCACCTGGTGCCCTGGGCGGTTGAACTCCGCGGCCAGTTTCCTCTCCGCCAAGGCCATGCCCACAGCGGTGGATATGCCCTGGCCCAAGGGCCCCGTGGTCACCTCCACCCCAGGGGTGTGGCCGTACTCGGGGTGGCCCGGGGTTTTGGAGCCCCACTGGCGGAAGCGCTTGATCTCATCCAGGGAAAGGTCATAGCCCGTGAGGTGCAAAACGGCATACAGGAGCATGGAACCATGGCCCGCGGACAGCACAAAGCGGTCCCGGTTAGGCCAGGTGGGGTTCAGGGGATTGTGGCGCATGACCTCCCGGTACAGGAGATAGGCCAGAGGAGCCATGGCCATGGGCATGCCGGGGTGGCCGCTTTTGGCCTTCTCCACGGCGTCTATGGCCAAAAACCGGATGGCGTTCACCGAAAGGCTGGTGAGGTCCTTGGTCTCGGTCATGTTGCCTCCAGGGTACGCCTCCGTGAAGGAGGGCACAAGCGGAGCCAGGACCCGCTTCTATAAGCTTACTGTTATCCTTCGGTCCGTTGCACTGGGGGATAACTATAAAGCCGCCGGGCCATCCCCACGTGCGTGGGGACTACGCCTTGACCCAGACGGCAAGAATCCCCTCTGACCCCCCTCTAAGTGCGCATAAAGGGGGTACAGTCCACATAAGGCCTTTCAAGGTCCCCGCAGGCTAGCCTATAAGCCCACGCAAAGCCCCAAAGCCTTCGGCGGTGCCTACTCCCCCCACTAGGGGGCAAGGACGTTCCCTTTGCCATCCTTCAAGCCTCAAAGGCCCAGCAGGCACGCCGCTTGCCTTGGCCCAAGAAGGCTGCTAGAATCCTCTAGGTGTGGGCGCCCGTAGCTCAGCAGGATAGAGCGGGGGCTTCCTAAGCCCTAGGCCGGGGGTTCGAATCCCTCCGGGCGCACCAAGAAAGCCCCGCCCCCCTAAGGGGCGGGGCCTTTTCGTATCCGGCCCTCAGGCTCTACCCGGACGGCGGCTCCGGGAAGCGCTCCCCCGACTAGCGCCAGCATAAGCCTCAGGGATAGCCTCCACCCGCTTGGCCCTTTCCAGCTTCACGCCCTGGACCTCGGAAAGCCTCGGTAGGTCCTGGGGGCGGAGGTCCACGTAGAAACCCTCTTCCCCCTGGGCAATCTTACCCACCTCGAGGCCCACCTCCTTAAGGAGGGCCACCAGCCGGGGCAGGGTGAGCCTGGGCCCCGTGGCCTTGAAGGTGAGCCAACCCTCCTCCCCGGTAAGGAGGCTCTTCTCCTTGGGCGCCCCACCCAGAAGAAGCGCCATGAGGGCCGCCACCACCTCCACCCGCCCCTCGGCAAAAAGACGGCTGGCGAAGTCCTGGTACAGCTTGTAGTCCCGTTCCGGCACCCGGGCCAGACGGGCCAGGAGGTGGTGCCATTTGGCCTCGAGGACCTCCTCGGGCGTGGGAGGGTTCACCCGCTTGAAGGTGCGGCCCACCGCCCTTTCCAGCTCGGAAAGCTCCCGCTTTTCCCGAGGCCCATAGAGGATCACCACCTCACCCCCCCGCCCCGCCCGCCCCGTGCGCCCCGAGCGGTGCTGGTAGGTTTCCGGCTTGTCGGGCAGGCGGTAGTGCACCACCAGGTCCACCTCGGGGATGTCCAAGC
This sequence comes from Thermus albus, assembly GCF_022760855.1. Taxonomy (NCBI): domain Bacteria; kingdom Thermotogati; phylum Deinococcota; class Deinococci; order Thermales; family Thermaceae; genus Thermus; species Thermus albus. The sequence continues at coordinate 192,093 of NZ_JAKTNR010000003.1, read as the reverse complement.
CCCTGGCCGCCACATCCGTGGCCACCAGCACCTTCACCTCCCCTTCCCGGAAGGCCTTCATGACCCTCTCCCGGTCGCTTTGGGAAAGGTCCCCGTGGATGGCCCGGGCGGCATGGCCCAGGCGGATAAGACCCGTGGCCACCTCCTCGGTCTCGGCCTTAGTGCGGGTGAAAACGATGGCCCGCTTCGGAGCCTTTACAAAAAGGATGTCGGAAAGGAGGCCAAGCCGGTCGTTGGGGGCAGGGATGGCCTCCTCCTGGTAGGTGACCCCCTCCTCCCGCACCACGTTGATGACCACAGGGCTTTTCATGTACCGCTCCGCCAGCTTCCTGGCCCAAGAGGGCAAGGTGGCGGAGAAAAGGAGGGTTTGGCGATCCTTGGGGGTAGCGGCCAAGATGGCCTCCACCTCCTCCTCAAACCCCATGGAAAGCATCTCGTCGGCCTCGTCCAAGACGGCGATCCGCACCTGGGAAAGGTCCAAAACCCCTTGCCTCAAGTAGTCCAGGGCCCGCCCAGGGGTGGCCACCACCACATCGGCCCCCCGGGCCAGCTCCTCCTTTTGCTTCCCGTAGCCCGTGCCCCCGTACACGGTGACCACCTTGAGGTGGGGGGCCACCGCCGCCAGCTCCGAGGCCACCTGCAGGGCCAGCTCCCGGGTGGGGGTGAGCACCAAAGCCCTAGGGGGGCGGCCCCGCTCCTTGGAGGCCTCGAGGGCCTGGGCGATGGGCAGGGCGAAGGCCAGGGTCTTGCCCGTACCCGTGCGGGCCTGGCCGATGAGGTCCTTGCCCTCGAGGGCCAAAGGCAACGCCGCCGCCTGGATGGGGGTGGGGGCGGTGATGCCCCGGCGCAAAAGGGCTTCCTTGATCTCGTCCTTCAGGGGAAAATCTTTGAACTCCATTCTCTCTCACTTCCCGGGCCCCACCCGCGCCCGAAAAGGAGGGGGTAAAGCCCGTAAAACCCTTTAAGTTTAGTGAACTAGAGCACAAAAGTCAAGGGAATGACCTCCACCATCTCCCCCTCCTGGGCATCCTGGCCCGGGGAAAGGGCAACCAAGGCGTTGCCCAAGGCCATGGAGCGCAAGACCCCGCTGGACTGGTTCCCCGTGCTGCGCACCACCAGCTCCCCCTCAAAGGAAAGCACCCCGCGGCGGAAGGCCTTCCTATCCTGGGCTCCCTTAAAGGGGGTGAGGGCCTTGGCCTTCAAGGAGCGGTAGGGAGGGTCGGTGCGGCGCTGGAGCTGGAAGAGGAAGGGCCGGCCGTAGAGGAAGAAGGAAACCATGCTGGAAACCGGGTTTCCCGGAAGCCCCAAGACGGGGATGCCCCGCAGGCGGGCCAGAAGGAGGGGCTTTCCTGGTTGTTGTTGCACCTTCCAGAACACCACCTCCCCCACCTGCTCCAAAACCTTGCGCACCACGTCGTACTCCCCCATGGACACCCCCCCGGAGGTGAGGAGGAGGTCCAAAGGCCCTGCCGCCTCCAGACTTTCCAAAACCTTATCGGGCTGGTCCTCCACCTTGCCCAGGAGCACCGGCTCGCCCCCCGCCTCCTGTACCAGGCCGAGAAGGCTATAGGCGTTGGAGTTGTACACCCCACCAAAGGGCAGGGGTTCTCCCGGCTCCACCACCTCATCCCCCGTGGAAAGGATGCCCACTCGAGGACGCCGGAATACCTTTAGGCGCGGATATCCCATGGCCGCCGCCAGGCCCAGCCTCCCCGGGGTGAGGAGGTCCCCCCGCCGCAGGTACACCTCTCCCCTTTTTAGGTCATCCCCCTGAGGGCGGATGTCCTTAGGGCTCGCGGGAGCCAAGAGGAGCACATATTCCCCCTCCCTATGGGTATCCTCCACCCGGATGACGGCATCCGCTCCCTGGGGAATGGGGGCTCCGGTGTAAACAGCCACCGCCTCCCCTTGGCCAACCCTTCCGGCAAACGGCCTTCCCGCCGGGGATTCCCCGATAACCCGAAGGCGCACAGGGCTTTCCCAGCTGGCCCCCAGGGTATCCTCTCGCCGGCAGGCATAGCCGTCCACGGCGGTATCGTCCTGGTCAGGGTGGTTCACCAAGGAGGCCAAGTCCTGCGCCAAAACCCGGCCATACGCCTCCCTTAGGGGAACCTCCTCCACGGAAAGCTCCCCTTGGGCCTCCCTCAAAACCAGGGTCAAGGCTTCCTCCACGCTAATGCCCGTGCGCATAGGCCCAGTCTAAGACAGACCGCCCCGCTTCAGGAAGTACGTTCCTCATAGGCCCTCCGAAGCCCCCCCAGGGCCCAGGGCCAAAGGGCAATCCCCAGGGCGTACAGGCCCAGGGTGGTGGCGAAGAGGTAGTTGAAGGCCCCAAGGCCCAGGGCCTCCTGCATGGCACCGGAAAGGGCACTGCCCAGGGAAAAGAGCAGGCTCCAAAGGGCCGCTTCCACCAGGAAGAAGCCTGGGCGTTCCCCCTCCTCCAGGTAATCCATCACCAAGGCGGCGTAGACCGGCCCGGCAGCGTTCATAAGGGCCCCGCGGATGAGGAGGGCCAAGGTCACCAGAGGAAGCCAAGAGACCCAGGCCAAAATGGCCAAAAAGGGTAGGGATAGGGCCTGGACAAACACGATGGCCCCCAGCTTCCCCATGCGGCTCACCAAAGGGGGCTGAAGGAGCATGGCCCCTCCCGTAGCCAGGGCGGAAAGGGCAAAGATGAAGCCCGTGGTGCCGTAGGTGACGACTCCCCGCTCTAAAGAGCGAGGCTTCTCGGTTCCGGGTATAGACCCGTAGCCGAAGGCCCCGTCCAGGCCTTAGCCAAGATGTTCACTGCCGCTGCCACGTCACGATGGAGAAGAGTACCACAAGAAGGACATTTAAACTCCCTGACCCACAGGGGCTTCTTCTCCCGGTGACCGCAGACAGGGCAATCTTGGCTTGTGTACTTGGGGTCTACCCCGATGACCCGCCTACCAGCCTCCGCCGCTTTGTAGGCAAGGATTTGGAGAAACTGTCCCCATCCTGCGTCAAGTACCCCTTTGGCAAGGTAGGAACGGGATAAACCGTTTATGTTTAAGTCCTCATGGACAATGGTGCCATAGCGGTTTACAAGCCTCCTGGCAAGCTTGTGGTGGAAGTCTTTTCTCTGATTGGCGATTTTTCGGTGCAGTTTGGCAAGCTGTCTTTTGGCCTTTCTGTAGCGGTTACTACCCCTTTTCTTTCGGGAAAGCTCGCTTTGTACTTTGGCCAGTTTCTCTTGGGTCTTCTGGTAGTAGCGGGGAGCTTCTACCATCTCCCCGTCGGAGGTAACGAGAAAGTGAGGGTTGGTGCCCAAGTCTATCCCAATGGCTTCATGGCTTTCGGGTAGGGGTTTGGGTTCAACCTCACAGACGAAGATGATGTACCAGTCATCCCCTTCCCTCTTTACCGTAGCTGTCTTTATCTTTCCTTCCAAAGGGCGGTGAAGTTTTACCTTCACCGAACCGACACCATGGAGGAAAACCCGTTTGCCGTCCTTCTGAAGTTTGACCCCGGTAACTTCAGCTTGGGGAAAGGTGAAGGAGTCGTAGCGTCCTTTTCCTTTGAAACGTGGATAACCAGCCCTTTGTCCCTTCTTGACCCGCGGGAAGAAACCTTGAAAGGCCCTGTCTACCCTCTTTATCACATCCTGCAGAACTTGGGAATGGACAAGTTTGTACTCTGGAAGGGCGGCTCGTATCTCTGGAAGGTACCTCTTTTGCTCATAGAAACCGATGGTCTTTTGGGCCTTCTTGTAGGCCTCTCTGCGTTCCCGAAGTGCGGCATTGTAAAGCTGACGGCACAAGGAAAGTACCTTTTCCAGGTCTCGCTTTTGGGGTTTGGTGGGGTAGAGACGGTACTTGAAAGCCTTCTTGTGGGTGCTATTCTGTATGTGCATCACCTCCCCATCAGGTGGTGCCAGGTCCAGGGTGGGTGTCACACCGCTGGACCATTTGCTTTTAGCGTAGCACACTGTGGGGGGCTAATGTAGCTTCGCTGACCCATGTATCCCCGGTTTCAAAACCGGGGGATTATAGCCCCCCACATCCTCCCTTTCTCTAAGGCCGAACTTTTCCCGCATATATAGGTTCAAGAAGGGGATCACCAGCCCGGCCCCAAAGCCGATAACCGCCTGGGGCACAAAAAGGCGAAGCCAAAGGCCAAACCGCCCCGAGAGCCTTGGGGGTGTCCCCTGGCCCTCGGGAAGCCCAAGGAGAAAGGGCAGGGCCAGGAGGAAAAAGGGCAGCCCGAAAAGAAGCACCCATCGGGCCCCCACCCATTCGGAAAGGAATCCGGCAAGAAGGGTGGAGAAAAACCCCGAGGCCGTGGTCAAAGCCGCTTGTAGGCTGAAAAGGGAAACCCACCTCTTCGCCGGCACCAACCGGGCCATAAGCGGAGCCCCCGCCCCCTGCACCAAGGCCCCGGCCAAGCCATACCCCGCCAAGGAGGGGAATACCCCAAGGCCAAGCCCCAAAAATAGCCCGCTTCCCATGGCTAAGGCCAAGGCCAAGAGCAGGCTTTTGCGGTAGCCCAGACGGGGGATGAGGTAGGCCAGAGGCAGGGCAAAGACCACCCCCACCAGGAGCAAAAGGGCTTGGGCAAACCCGATGGCCTGGCGGCTATAGCCCAGCGCCTCGAGGTGGAAGTTGAGAAAAAAATAGACCAGATTGGCCCCGAAGGACCACAGGAAACTGGCGAGAACAAGCCGGTACTCTGCTGTACTCAGTACATTCTTCATTACAGACCTCTCCCCGGAAGGGCAAACCTGGGCTACAGCCCCCAACTACCCTTCCTGCCGGCTAGGGCAATGGGCCGCCAAGGGGCAGTCCCCACAGCGAGGCTTCCGGGCCAGGCACACGTACCGCCCGTGGAGCACCAGGGCGTGATGGACGAATACCCAGTCCTTTTTGGGAAACAGGGCCTCGAGGTCCTTGCCAATCCCCTCGGGGCTTTTGGCCTGGGAGAGGCATAGCCTTCTCGCCAAGCGGGCCACGTGGGTGTCCACGGCAATGCCTGGCACGCCAAAAGCCGCCCCCAGAACCACGGTGGCCGTCTTCCAGCCCACCCCGGGTAGCCGCATCAGGGCCCTTTTATCCTTCGGCACCTCCCCTCCATGCTCTTCTAAAAGCTTCCGGGCCAAAGCCACCAGGTTCCTGGCCTTGGTGCGGTAAAGGCCGATGCGCTTTATATAGGGCTCCACCTCTTCCGGCAAAGCCTGGGCCAAGGCCTGGGCGTTGGGAAAGCGGGCAAAGAGGGCTGGGGTGGCCTCGTTGACGCTTTTGTCCGTGGCTTGGGCGGAAAGCACCGTGGCCACCAGGAGCTGAAAAGGGCTATTGTGCTTAAGCTCCGTCTTGGCTCCAGGGTAAGCCTCCTTTAGGGCCTCCAAGATGGCCAAGGCCCGCCTTTTCTTCTCCTTTAGCCCTTCCCTAGGGCACCCCACCCCTTCCCCTCAGTACGCCTTGGCGAAAAACACCCGCTTGCCGTAGGCGCTAGACCGGCCACAACGCACACACACCCCCTCCTCCGCCTCCGCCTCAAAGGGCACGCAACGGGTGGTGGCGGTGGTTTCCTCCTGGATGGCCCTTTCGCAAGCCCGGTCCCCGCAGTGGAAGGCCAGGACAAAGCCCTCCTGCACCGCTTCCTTGAACGCCTCGTAGGTGTCCACCTTGCGGGTGTGGGCCTCCCGGAACTCCAGGGCCCTTTGGTAGAGGGCCTGGTGGAAAGCGTCCAGCTTCTCGGGTAGCACGGCGGGAAGAACCTCTAGGGAAAGGCGCTCTTTGCCGCCCAAGCGGCTGGCCAATACCGCCTCGCCCGCCTCGAGGTCCTTGGGCCCAAGCTCCACGCGGAAGGGCACCCCTTTGAGTTCCCACTCGTGGAACTTGTAACCCGGGGTGTACTGATCCCGGTCGTCCAAGTGCACGCGAAGCCCCGCCGCCAAAAGGCGCCGCTTCAGCGCAAAGGCCGCCTCCAGGACCCTCTCCCGGCTTTCCTCCCGGTAGATGGGCACGATCACCACCTGGATGGGGGCCAGGCGGGGGGGCAGGATGAGGCCTTGATCGTCCCCATGGGTCATGATGATGGCCCCGATGAAGCGCCAGGAAAGCCCCCAGCTGGTGGTGTGCACGTACTTCACCTGGAGGTCCTTGTCCTGGAACTTGATGTCAAAGGCCCGGGCGAAGTTCTCCCCCAGGTAGTGGCTGGTACCCGACTGCAGGGCCCGGCCGTCCCGCATGAGGGCCTCAATGGTGGTGGTGTAGACCGCCCCAGCAAACTTTTCCTTCTCCGTCTTCATCCCCTCCACCACCGGGATGGCGGCGTACTCCCGGGCCAGCTTGGCGTAGATGGCAAGCATCCGGCGCACCTCTTCCTCCGCCTCCTCCCGGGTGGCGTGGGCGGTGTGTCCCTCCTGCCACAAGAACTCGCTGGTGCGCAAGAAGGGCCTGGTGCGAAGCTCCCAGCGCACCACGTTGCCCCACTGGTTGAGAAGCTGGGGAAGGTCGCGGTAGCTTTTGATCCACTTGGACCACATGTAGCCGATCACGGTCTCCGAAGTGGGGCGCACGGCTAAAGGCTCCTCCAGCTCCTCGCCCCCCGCATGGGTGACCACGGCCAGCTCCGGGGAGAAACCCTCCACGTGCTCGGCCTCCTTTTGCAGGAAGCTCATGGGGATGAAGAGGGGGAAGTAGGCGTTTTGGTGACCGGTTTCCTTAAACATGCGGTCTAGGACCCCCTGGATGTTTTCCCAAAGGGCATACCCATAGGGACGCACCACGATGGTGCCCCGTACCGGGCCATAATCGGCAAGCTCCGCCTTTTGGATGACCTCGAGGTACCATTCGCTGAAATCCTGGCTTTGCGGCGTAAGACCCTTCTCCTTCGCCATACCCGTTCATCTTACTTGCCTGATCTTGGCTAGGGGAATAGAATGCGGGGGCAACACCGGAGGTGGACCATGCGCAAGATGGTTGGCTTTGCATTCTTGGCTCTCTTGGCCCTAGGGCTGTTCTCCTGCACCCAGCAGGGGCCCATGGGTTCCGGCCTTTCCGTTCAAGGAGTGGCACCTAAGGAGCGGTACCTGGTGGTTTTCAAGAGCGAAACCCTGCCCCCCAACGCCCAGGCCCTGGCCCAAAGCGTTGGCGCACGGGTGGTCAAGGCCTTGGAGCCCATCGGGGCCCTGACGGTGGTGGCGGACCGAGCCACAGCCAACCGCCTGGCCCGGAATCCCCAGGTCTTGGCGGTGGGGCCCGAGCGGTACTACACCTTGCCCAAGACGGAACGCATCCTTTTCCAAGAAGAAACCTATGGCGCACCCACCACAGCCGACAACCTCTACAAGTACCAGTGGGACATCAGGCGGATCGGCGCTCCTGAGGTGTGGCGGAGGGTGCCCCTCGAGGCCCAGGGCCGGGCCACGGTGGCCGTCTTGGACACCGGGGTCATGGACAACCACCCGGACCTGGTGGGCCAGATCACGGTTTTCGTGGCCACCAACTACTGTTATGAAACCGCAGGTCCCAACAACACCCCCAGCTACCCCAAGTACACCCTGTGGATTGACTTTGATAACCTTGACCCCAACAACCTGTGCACCCCTGCCCCCAGCGTCCTCTACGAAGCCCACGGGACCCATGTCTCCGGTACCATCGCCGCCGCCTTCGGTGGGGGCCGGGTGGTGGGGGTGGCCCCGGGGCTGAGGATCGCCGCCTACAAGGTGTTTGACCGGATCCACTTTACTGAAGGCGGTCAGGAATACGACGACGTTGGCGCCTTTGACGGCCCCATCTTTGAGGCTATCATAGATGCTGCCCAAAAGGGCTACGACGTCATCAACATGAGCCTGGGTGGCACCCTAGACACCCGCAATAAGGACGACGTGGCCGCCATGGTGGCCTGGGACCGGGTGATGAAGTACGCCAACCGCATGGGCACGGTGATCGTGGCCTCAGCGGGGAACAGCGCCCAAAACGCCAACGGCTACATCGTCCACATCCCCTCTGACCTCCCCACGGTGGTTTCCGTCTCCGCCACCGGTACCGCCACCCCCCTTTGGCGGTACCCCTACCCCACCAACGAGACCCTGAACGCCGAGCCCGGCCAGGACGTCCTGGCCTTCTACTCCAACTACGGGGCAGCCGTGGACCTCTCGGCCCCCGGGGGTGATTGCGGCCTGGACGAAAACGGCCAGAGCTGGTGCGATCGGCCCCGTAGCGATCGCCCCCCTGGCTGGCGCTACCACCTAATCCTTTCCACCATCATCATCCACGAAAACCTCCCCGCCTATGCCTGGTATGCCGGTACCTCCATGGCCAGCCCCCACGTGGCCGCGGTGGCCGGCCTGGTGAAGGCCCTGCACAAGGACTGGACCCCGGGCCAGGTGCGGGCCCACCTGAAGGCCACCGCAGAGGACATAGGAAGCCGGCAACTCTTCGGCCACGGCCTGGTGAATGCCGATCAGGCCACGCGCTAAGGCAAACAAGCGGGGAAACCCCCGGGAAACCGGGGGTTTTTCCTTGGCCGTTAAAATGGCCCCATGGACCTCTTTTCCGTCTTCCAAGAGCTTCGGCAAGAGGGCAAGGCCAAAATCCTTCTGGTGGTCCTGGACGGGGTGGGAGGGCTTCCCCTGGAGCCCGGAGGGCCCACGGAACTGGAGGCCGCCAAGACCCCCAACCTGGACCGCCTGGCGGAGGAAAGCGCCCTGGGCCTCCTCACCCCCGTCTACCCTGGGCTTACCCCCGGCTCCGGCCCCGGGCATTTGGCCCTTTTCGGCTATGACCCTTTCCGCTACCTGGTGGGCCGGGGAGCCCTCAGCGCCCTGGGGCTTGGCGTGGACTTCCGGGATGGGGATGTGGCCCTAAGGGGCAACTTCGCCACCCTAAGCCCCGAGGGCCAGGTGCTGGACCGCCGGGCAGGCCGTCCCAGCACCCAGGAAAACCGGCGGGTAGTGGCCAAGCTCCAAGAGGCCATCCCTCGGGTAGAGGATGTGGAGGTTCGCTTCTATACGGAGAGTGAGCACCGGTTTCTGGTGGTCCTGAGGGGGGAAGGCCTAGGGGATGGGGTCACGGACACCGACCCCCAAAAGGCGGGGCTTCCCCCCCTTAAGGCGGAGGCCTTGGACGAGGCCTCGAGGAAAACCGCCCGGTTGGTGAACCTCCTTTCGGAGCGCATCCGGGAGGTGCTCAAGGACGAGCCCAAGATCAACGGGGCCCTTTTCCGTGGGGCCTCGAGGCGGCCCTCCTTCCCCAGCATGGCGGAGGTCTACGGCCTGAGGGCGGCGGCCATCGCCAGCTACCCCATGTACAAGGGCCTGGCCAGCCTGGTGGGCATGGAGGTCCTGCCCGTGGAAGGGGAAGGCGATGCCCATGAGGGGAAACTTCAGGCCCTCAGGGAACACTGGGACCAGTACGACTTCTTTTACCTTCACTTCAAAAAACCCGACGCCAAGGGGGAGGATGGGGACTTCCTTGGTAAGGTGGCGGAGATCCAACGCTTTGACGCCCTGTTGCCGGAAATCCTAGCCCTAAGGCCGGACGTCCTGGCCCTCACCGGGGACCACTCCACCCCTGCCCTCCTCAAGGCCCACTCCTGGCACCCGGTGCCCCTCCTCCTCAAGGCCCCTTACCTACGCCAGGATGCCGCCCGCCGCTTCACCGAAAGCGAGGCCCAAAGGGGCAGCCTGGGACACCTAAGGGGGATGGAGCTTATGCCCCTTCTCCTGGCCCATGCGGGGAGGCTCCTCAAGTACGGGGCCTAGGCCCTGGTAAACTGAAGAAACATGGTCCGCCACCGCATCCGCAAGGAAGAGTTTGAGGCCCTCCTTAAGGAGGCGCCGGAAGGGGTGCGGCTTGAACTCCTGGACGGGGAGGTTTACGAGATGGCCCCCATCGGCAGCGGACATGCGGGGCTGGTCTCCTACCTGGCCAAGGCCTTGGAAAGGCTTTACGGGGACCGGACCATTGTTTCGGTGCAAAACCCCATCCTCCTAAATCCCTTCTCCATCCCCCAGCCGGACATAGCCCTTCTAAAACCCCGTGAGGACTTTTACATCCAGGCTTTCCCGGAGCCAAAGGACATCCTCCTGGTGGTGGAAGTGGCCTATCCCACCAAGGACCTGGATGGAAAAAAGCTGGCCCTCTACGCCCAAGCGGGTATCCCGGAAAGCTGGCTGGTGGACGGGGAAACCGGTCTTTTGGAGGTCTTCCGGGAGCCCCGTGGAGGCCTCTACCGGCTAAGGCGCTTAGTGGAACCGGGCGAAGAGGTGGCCCCAGAGGGCCTAGGGGTGCCCCCCTTCCTCTGGCACCCCCCAAGGCCCTAGAGGTATCCCGCCCGCCGAAGCTCTTCCGCCACCGCCTCGAGGACCATCTCGTAGGCCCGGTCCAGGTCTACCCCCTCGAGGGTAGCCCCGGCCGCAGGCACGTGCCCCCCGCCCCCAAGCCTTACGGCGATGTTCTGGGCGGAAACCCCACCCCGGGAGCGGATGGAGACCTTCACCCCTTCCCCTCGCTTGCGCAGGAAGACGGAAACCACACTTCCCTCCACGTAGCGGATAAGGCCCACGAAGTCGTCGGAGTCCTCCTCGTCCCGCTTGGCCTCCTCAGGAAGGTGAGCGGTGACCAAGAGCCCCCCGTAGTGGAAGGCCACGGTGGAAAGCACCTGCCCCATGAGGCGGAAGTAGGAGGGCGGGCGGAACTGGAGCCTATCGGTGAGCTCGGGAAGCTTCACCCCATACCCCAGAAGCTCCGAGGCCACCTTGAGCACCTCCGGGGTGGTGTTGGCGAAGCGGAAGTTGCCGGTATCGGTGAGGATGCCCGTGAGCACAGGGGTGGCGATCTCCGCTGTCCACTCCACCCCCAAAAGGTCAATGAGGTCCTTCACCATCTGGGCGGTGGCCGCCTTGGAGGGGTCCACCACCGCGATGTGGCCAAAACGGGGATTGGTGCCGTGGTGGTCAATGTTGATGACCAATCCCTCCACCGGCACCCCCACCACCCGGCCCGGCTCGGCGCTGTCCAGGGCCACCAGGGTGGCCCCCACGGGAAGCTTCTCCAGAGGGTCCGAGTACTCCTCCTCCTTGGGCAGAAAGCGGAGGAACCTGGGAGGTTCGGCCACCCAGTAGGCCTCCTTCCCCAAGGCCTTGAGGGCCCGGTAAAGCCCCAAGGAGCTACCGATGGCGTCCCCGTCGGGGTCCACGTGGGTAGCGATGTAGATGGGCCCCTCCACGGCCTTCAGGACCTCGGCCACCAGGCGCATCTTTTCCCAGTACTTGGGGTCGGGAGCGTTGCCGTCCATGGCTTCTAACCTACCATGCGAAGGGGTTCTTCACCTCAGGGATAGGCCTGACCGCCTCTTCCCCATCAGGCCCACAAGGAGAAGGATCGCCCACTCCCATTTGGCCGGGGTGGAGCGGGCACACGCGTAGACCAAGTGGCCCTAGAGGTTCCACCCCCCGGCCACCTCGAGGACTTGCCCCGTCACGTAGGGCTCCCGCACGAAGAAGAGCACCGCCTGGGCGATCTCCTCCAGGAGGGCCAGCCGGGCCATGGGGATCTCCTGAAGGGGCTTGGAAATGGAGTTCTCCGCCACCCCCGGGGCCACCACGTTGGCGGTGATCCCCGCCTGGGCGAAGCGCTTGGCGATGGCCTTGGTGTAGAGGATCACCCCGGTTTTGGCGATGGCGTAGGGGGTGATGTGGGGCCGGGCTAAGAGGTTCTGGGCCCCGGCGTAGCCCAGGTTAACGATGCGCCCATACCCCTGCTCCACCATGAGGGGAAGGACCCTTTGGGTGAGGAGGAAGGTGCTGGTGAGGTTGGAGTCCAAAATCCAGCGCCACTCTTCCAGAGAAACCTCCTCAATGGGCTTAAAGAGGTAGTCCCCCACGTTGTTCACCAGGACGCCAACCCCCCCCAGGTGGTAGCGCACCTCCTCCACCAAAAGGGCCACCTCCTCCTCTTGGGTGAGGTCGGCCCGCACCTTGATGGCCTTTACCCCCAAGGCCTCGGCCTCGAGGCGGGTGGCCTCGGCCAGACCCTCCGAGGTGCGGTAGTGGACCGCCACCTGGAAGCCCTCCTTGGCCAGGGCCAGGAGGATGGCCCGGCCAATGCCCTTGGCGCTCCCCGTGACCAAGGCGACCCTCATCTTCCCTCCAGATATGTTTCCAGCAAAACCCGGGTGAAGCTGTTCAGAGCAAAAGAAAAGCCCTCTTCCGGCCTTACCCAGGCCCACTCCAGGATCTCCTCCCCGGGCCGCACCTCCCCTTCCCCTTGGGCAAAGTAGTTGAAAAGGAGCATGTGGGTGGGCTTGTGGAACTCCGGGCTAAAGATGGCCTCCTGCACCAAGGCAAAGCGCACCTCCTTAAGGCCCAGGCCCACCTCTTCCCAAAACTCCCGCCTAAGGGCCGCCTCCAAGGACTCCCCCCACTCCACCTTCCCCCCGGGCACCCCCCATAGCCCCCGCCACTTTTGGGTGCGCACCAGAAGCACCCTACCTTCCTGTTCCACCAAGGCTCCTACCGTGGGGATGGGATGGCGCGGAGAATCCTCCATAAATACCAAAGCATAAGATACAGGGCCTGAAGGACCACGAAGGTAAGATAGGCCCTAGGCTGGTGAAAGAGCAAGAAGACCCCCAGGAAGAAAAGCTGGGTGGTGAGGCCCAGGTTCACCACCCCCGCCAAGGCCCCTTCGTCCCAAAACCGCAGGGGGGAAAGGCGAAAACGGCGAAGCAAGAAGGTCTCCAAAGCCCTTACAGCCCGGTCCTGGGGCAGGAAAAACCCGCGGTAAACCCCCCGCAAAAAACCGAGGAGGGGGCCAGGGGGATCCGGTTTCTCAGCGGGCAGGGGGAGACCCCGGGCTTCCCTATAAAGCCTTTCCAGGTTAAAGTCGTAGGACTGGACCCAGGTGAAGACCAAAAAGGCCAGAGCGGCAAGCTCCCAAGCCCCGGTACGCGCCCCCAAGGCCACAAACAGGAAGAGGTTTCCCAAGAGGTCCAGCTCCGTGTCCAGATACCGGCCCAGCTCCGAAACCTCCCCCCTCAGGCGGGCCAGCTGCCCGTCGGCATTATCCAGAATGGTCTTTAGTTGAAGGAGAAGGGCCGCCGCCAAATCCAGGCCCCTAAGGATATACCAGGAGGCCAAAAGGACCAAAAAGGTGTGGAGGAGGACCAGGTGGTGGGGCCTAACCGGAGTGAAGAGGAGAAGGCGCACCACCAGGTGGGCCAGGGGGCGGAAGAGGACGATGTTCAAGAACTCGTGGACCGGCCTTTCCTTGGCTCCGGGAACCATGCTCAGTCACGGATGTGGGAGAGCACGCGGGCCACCACCTCCTCGAGGCCCATCTCGCTGGTATCCATCACGATGGCCTCCGGAGCAGGCGCGCTTTGGACCCTGTCCAGCTCGTCCCGCCGCAAAAGGTCCCTAAGCACCTCCTCGTAGTCCTGGGGACGCTCGGCGGTGCGCCGCCTAGCCCGCACCTCAGGCCGGGCCGTGAGGTAGAACTTGTGGGGCGCCTCGGGGAAGACCGCCGTGCCCATATCCCGCCCCTCGGCCACGAAGGGCGGTGGAACTTCCTTAAGCCTTTCGTTGACCCAAGAGCGCACCCCAGGATGCCGGGCCACGGAGGAAACCACCTGGTCCACCTCCGGAGTATGGAGGTGGGGGGTAAGGTCCTCCAGCCCCGAAGGCCCTTCCACCACCACCCGGTTCCCCTCCGGCTTGGGCAGGAGGCGGATGGACAAGCCTTTGAGAAGGCGCAAAACCCCTTCCTCATCCCCTGGCTCCACCCCGGCCCTCGAGGCCAGATAGGCGGCCGCCCGGTAGAGGAGGCCGCTGCTCAAATAGGGCACCCCCAAGGCCTCCGCCACCCTTTTGGCCACCGAGCTTTTCCCCGAGGCAGAAGGCCCATCTATGGTCACGATGCCCCGCATAGCCGCTTCAGGTCCCGGAAAAAACCGGGATAGGAGATCTCCGCCCACTGGGGTTCATGGATCCTCACCCCCACCCTAAGGCCCGCCACGGCGAAGGCCATGGCGATCCGGTGGTCGTGGAAGGGCTCCACTTCTCCCGGCCGCACCCCACCCCCTTGGATCCTAAGCCAGTCCGGCCCTTCCTCCACCGCCACCCCTAGGGCCCTAAGGTTTTGGGCGATGGCGGCAACCCGGTCCGATTCCTTCACCCTTAGCTCGGAAAGGTTGGGAATATAGGTCTCCCCTTCCGCCCAGGCCGCCGCCGCCGCTAGGATGGGCACCTCGTCCACCATGAGGGGGATGAGGCTTGGGTCCACGGAAACCCCCTTCAAGGGGCTATACCGGGCCCGGATCCAGCCCACAGGCTCCCCCGCCTCGCCCTCCACCACCTGCCACTCTAAATCCCCCCCCATCTCTCGGAGCACCTCTAAAAGCCCCGTGCGGGTGGGGTTTAGCCCCACCCCCTCCACCGTAACCTCCGAATCCGGAACGATGAGGGCCGCCACCAGGAAGAAGGCCGCGGAGGAGAAGTCCCCGGGCACGGTAAGGTCCTTGGCGGGGAAGGGCTCGGCCCTTTGGGTGCGGATGCGCTGTCCCTCCTTTACCAGGGGCAGGCCAAAGTGGTGGAAAAGCCTTTCCGTGTGGTCCCGGGTGGGAACAGGCTCCACCACCTCCGTGACGCCCTCGGCAAAAAGCCCTGCCAGGAGAAGGGCGCTCTTCACCTGGGCGCTGGGCACGGGGAGAGTGTAGGTAATCCCCCGCAGGGTCCCGCCCCGCACCGCCAAAGGCGCCTTCCTCCCGCCTTCCCTGCCCTCTATGGCCGCCCCCATGGCCCTGAGGGGCTCCGCCACCCGGCCCATGGGGCGGCGGCGCAAGGAGGCATCCCCGGTCAGGACGGCAAAAAGGCCCTCCTGCCCGGAAAGGATGCCCAAGAGAAGCCGCATGAGGGTGCCGGCGTTGCCGCAGTCCACCACATCCTCAGGCTCCTTCAAGCGAAGCCCCTGCCCCCGCACCCGGAAGTGGGGGCCCTCCTCGAGGACCTCCGCCCCCAAGGCCTGCATGGCCCGGGCGGTGGAAAGGGTATCCCCCGCCTTCAGAGGGTAAAAAAGCCTTCCTTCCCCTTCGCTTAGGGCCAGGAGCATGAGGCCCCTATGGGTCACGGACTTGTCCCCAGGAACGCGCAAGCGTCCCCGCAAGGGGCCCAAGGGGCCTAGGTCCAGGTAGGGCCGGTCCATGCCCCCCAGTCTGAAAGGCCCGTGGGCTTTGGTCAAGGCCGGAACCTGGCTAAAATGGAGGACAAGCATGGCCCTGGCCTGGCAAAGCCCGGCCTATTTGGAACGCCAGAGGCTTTTGGACCTCCTGCCCCAAGAACCGGGCTTTGCCGTATGGCTGGAGGCCCCTGCGGGCTTTGGGAAAAGCGTTCTAGCCGGCCAGCTTTCTGCCCGCCTGGGCCTAAGGACCCTTTGGGCCAGCGCCCTTTTGGGCCCGCCAAAGAACCTTCTGGCCAAGGCCTTGGGGCTTCCCGAAGAGGTGCCCTGGGGCGCGGTGGTGGAGGCCCTCAAGTCCGAGCCCACCCTGGTGGTCCTGGAGGACCTTACCGGTAAGGAGGGCCTTTCTCCCCTCCTTCGCACCCTTCCCGCCCTGGTGGTCCTGGCCAGCCGCAAGCCCCTCCCCTACCCTGAACTTCCCAAGCTCCTGGCCGAGGGAAGGCTCGTTCACCTAAAGGCTTCCCACCTGGCCTTTACCCTCGAGGAGGCCGAGGCCCTCTTCGCCGGCACGGAAGGCTTTGAGGAGGCCCACCGGGCCACGGGGGGCTGGCCCCTTCCCCTTTTCCTCTCCGCCCTCACGGGAAACCCCCCTGAGCCCAAGGCCCTCCTGCAGGGCTTAAGGGAAAGCCTGTCCCCCGGGGAGTTCCAAGAAGGTCTTCTGCTGGCAGCTCTTCCCCACCTACCCCCTTCCCTGGCCCGCCAAGAAACGGAAAGCCTCTTCCAAAAAGGCCTCCTAAGGCGCCTGCCGGAGGGCTACACCCTCCATCCCCTCCTTAAGGAGATGGCCCGAAAGAGCCTCCTAAAGGAGGTGCAACGGGCCGTGCGCCAAGCCGCGGGAAGGCTTCCCCCCGCCTTGTTGGCGGAAGCCTACTGGGAAGCGGGCCTCAAGGGGGAACTTTTGTCCCTTCTAGAGAGCCCCATCACCCTGCCGATCCCCGCGGAAAGGCTTTTGCAATGGCAGGACCTTCTCCGCCAAGGGGGCCCGAGGGCCCACCTGCGCCTGGGGGAGGCCCTGGCCCAGTGCGGCAGGAAGGAGGGGCTTGCCCTATTGACGGAACTGGCGGAGTCCCCCGAGGACCCCGCTTTAGCCCTCACCGCCATGGGCCACCTGGCCTTTTACCTCTCGGAAACCCTTTTGGGCCGAGACCTTCCCCGGGCCCGGGCCTATTTGGAACGGGGTCTGGCCCTCCTCCCTAAGGTCAGCCCCGAGCTGGCCGGCCGTTTCTTGAACGACGCCGCCCGGGTACCCTTTGAGGAAGGCCGGCCCGAGGAGGCAGCAAGGCTTTTGGAAGAGGCCCTCCGCCACCTACCCCCGGAAAGCCCCTACCGGATCGCCCCCCTCAGCAACCTGGCCCTCCTGCGCTTTGAGCTAAAGGGGGCCTTTCGGGAAAGGATAGAGGCCCTCGAGGAAGCCCTGGGGCTGATGGAGCGCCATATCCCGCAAAACCTCGCCGGCCACCTCCGGGACCTGGGCAGGCTCCACCTCCTCCTGGGGCAGAGGGAGAGGGCGCGTGGCTACTTGGAAAGGGCCAGCCAAACTCCTGGCCACCCCCTGGCCTCCCTGGAGGCCAAGATGCTCCTGGCTCACATGGACAAGGATGCCGAAACCCTCGCCCGGCTGGTGGCCCAGGCGGAACTCTGGGAAAACGCCTACCTGGTGGAAAGGGGAAGGGCCCTCTTGGCGGAGCTCAGGGGGGATCCGGGCCTGTTGGAGGGTCTTTCGGGTTTCT
Source organism: Thermus albus (assembly GCF_022760855.1). Classification (NCBI taxonomy): domain Bacteria; kingdom Thermotogati; phylum Deinococcota; class Deinococci; order Thermales; family Thermaceae; genus Thermus; species Thermus albus. The sequence goes on along the minus strand of NZ_JAKTNR010000003.1, from coordinate 175,163 downwards.
TCCCCAGCCTCACCCGGGCCCTTTTACGAAAAGACCCGGGGCTTCTGCCCCCTTATCCCGGAAACCTAGAGGAAAGGCTCCTCTGGCACGCTGCCCGCTACCGCCTCCTGGGCGGGGAGGAGGACCTAAAGGCCCTCCTCACCCTAACCGATGTTGGAGAAGGCCTTCTTCCAGACCTCCTTCCCCTGGAGGCCCTCCCCAGGAAGCGCCCCGAGCTGGCCCGGGCCTATCCCCTCCTCGAGGTCCTGCGTTCCGGATGGAAGGAGGCCATCGCCCTGAGGCTCCCTGAGATCCCACCCTTAAGGGTCCAGGTCCTGGGGCGCTTCCAAGTGGAACATCCTTTGGGGCCTGTAACCCTAAAGGGAAAGGCCAGGGAAGTCTTCGCCCTTATGCTCCTGGGCCTGCCCCGGGAGGAGGTGGCCTTTGCCCTTTGGCCGGACGTGACCGAGGAGGCGGCCTTGAACAACCTTTACGTGTGGCTGGCCCGCCTTCGCAAGGTCCTGGAGCCCTGGGGGGTGCCCACCTACCTGGGGGAGGAGGGGCTGATGCGGGTGGAAGCCGATCTTTCTGCCCTAGAGGAAGCCTTGCAACGGGGCCAGGCGGAAAGGGTTTTGGAGCTTTACCGAGAACCCCTTTTCCCGGGTTTGGATCACCCCCTTTTGGACCGGAAGCGGGAGGAGGTTTTCCACCGGGTGCGGGCCCTGTTTCTCAAACGGGCGGAGCCCCATTTCTTAGAACGTCTTTTGGAGCTTGACCCCCTGGACGAGGAAGCCCTCCTCCCTTTGTCGGCCTCGTACCTGGCCCGAGGCCAAAGGGCCCGGGCCTTAAGGCTTCTGGAGCGTTACCGCAAACGCCTGTGGGAAGAACTGGGGGAGAAGCCCTCCTCCAAGGTGGAGGCCCTCATCAAAAGCCTTCAGGGCTAGCCCCAAGAAACCACCCCTCCCCTTCCACCCAGACCTGTTCCCCCGGCTCCAGGAGGAAGGTAGCTGGGGGTTCCAGGTGGATTCCCTGCACCTGGGCCTTCCCTTCCAGGAGGGTTAGGAGAAGGGGCGCCTGCGGATGGAGGCCTAGCCCCCCGGGAAGGGGGTAGCGATAGAGACGAAAATAAGGGGTCTTGAGCAGGCACTCCCCTCTCGCCACGGGCTCAGGCCGGACTGGGGGTAAGGGGGTGGGCTCCAAAACGGCCACCTCTAGGGCCTTTTCCAGGTGGAGCTCCCGGGGACGGTCGTAATCATAAAGTCGGTAGGTGAGGTCCGAGGGGGTCTGGACCTCGTACACCCGCACCCCTGGGCCCAGGGCGTGCACCACCCCTGCCGGTATGTAGACCACTTGGCCAGGGGCAACCCGGATGCGGTTTAAAACCTCCTCTAGGGTTCCTTCCGCCACCCTCCTCCGCACCTCCTCCGGGGTTACCGGCCTGGAAAAGCCGTAGACTATCTCCCCCGGGGTAAGGACATACCAAGCTTCGTACTTGCCGGGCCCGCCTTCCACCCTTAAGGCATAACCATGGGGTGGGTGGACCTGGACGGAAAGCCACTCCACCGGGTCCAAAATCTTCACCAGAAGGGGTGCTTCCGCCAGCCATACCTCGCCCACCCCCGGGCCAAAGCCCAAAGCGCCTCCTCCCCAGGGACGTGGCACCGGCTTGGGGCTAAAGGGCTGCACGAGGGTTAGCATAAGGGGTATGCGCGACCTAGACCGTGAGGAGACCTACTTGGTGGACCGCCGGGGCTTAGCCCTGGAGCTTCGCGACCTGGTGGGTTCGGGGCCCGTGCCCACCGAAAACTATCCCGGGCCCTACGCCGCCTTGGGCTATGGGGAAGGCCACTTCGCCGCCCGGCTCTCCGGCCTCCCCGACTGGACAGAGGAAGGGACCCTATTCGTGCTGGAGGGGGGGTACGACCTGGGAGAGGCCGCGGCCCTTTCCCTTCTGGCGGAAACGGAGCGGGTACAGGTGGTCAAGCTGGGCCTCCGCCCTGGTGTGGAGGTCTACCTCTCCCCGAGCCCCTTGAACCCTTACCGCTACCTGCGCTTCCTCCTTCTGGCCACGAGGCAGGAGGAAGCCCTTTCCGAGGCGGATAAGGTCCTGTTGGAGGAAAGGAGACGCCTTACCCCGGAGATCCCCCTCGAGGAGAACCCCGCCAAGTTCCTGGCCTACACCCTGGTGGAGAGGATCCCCCTCCTCTACGCTCCCTTTTTCCGCCCCTTGGAGGAAGCAGGGCAGAGCCTTTTTGCCCGGATTGGGAAAAGCCTAGCCCTCACCCCACCCCATAGCGCCCTGGAGTTTTTCCTCACAGGCCTCGAGGCCCGCCACGAGCAGGGAGACCCCCTGGCCGCCCTCCTCCTGGGGGAGGGGGAGGCGGTACGTCTGGCCAAGGAGATCCTGGAAACCCGGGTGGACGCCATCGCCGAGGTGCCCGCTCCCTCAGGCAGCCGCCTGGCCCAAGCCCTGGCCCTCTGGTACCGCCTGGCCTGGACCGCCTACTACCTGGCCCTGCTCTACGGGGTGGACCCCTCCGACCCCGAGGTCCTGGAGCGCCTGCGGGAGGCCACCTGATCCCCTTAAAAGCCCATGGAGCCCTTTCCCGAGCCGAAAGACCTGCAAACGGCCGTGGCCCTGCAAAGAAGCCTGGCGGAAAGGGTGGTGTTGGAGGGTAGCCTCGAGGGTGCCAGGCTAATCGCCGCCCTAGACGCCTCCCACCGGCGGGGCAAGCCCCTGGTGGCCGTGGCCGTGCTTTACCACCTGGAAAAGGGCCTACTCTGCGTAGGCCTAGGGGTAGTACCCGAGGAAGCCCTCTTCCCCTACATCCCGGGTTTCCTCTCCTTCCGCGAGGCCCCCGCCTACCTGGAGGCTTTAAAAAACCTCCCCGAGCCTCCCGAAGCCCTACTGGTGGACGGCCAGGGCATCGCCCACCCCCGGGGCCTGGGCATCGCCAGCCACCTGGGGGTGCACCTGGACCTACCCAGCATCGGCGTGGCCAAAAGCCTCCTTTACGGCCGCCTGGAGGCGCCTTTACCCTTGGAAGCGGGAAGCGCGGTAAGGCTTCTTTCTCCAGAGGGCCGCCCCCTGGGCTACGCCTACCGTAGCCGAAGAGGAATAAAGCCCCTTTTCGTCTCCCCGGGCCACCGGGTGGGCCTGGAGGAGGCCCTGGACTTCGTGAAGCGCCTACCCACCCGCTTCCGCCTGCCAGAACCCTTGCGCCTAGCCCACCTCGAGGCGGGCAAGGCCTTGCGAAGCCTGGACCCGTAAACTGGAACCCGTGGAAGCCCACCAGCCAAACCCTGTCTACCGGGCCGCCTGGTATCTGGCCCGGTTTCTCCTGCACCTCCTCTTCGGTTATCGGGCAGAGGGCGTGGAAAACGTACCCAAGGAAGGCCCGGTCATTCTGGCCGCCAACCACCTTTCCATCCTGGATCCCATCGCCGTGGGGGCCGGGGTACGACGCCCCGTGAGCTTCCTGGCCCGGGCCGACGTCTTCCGCCTACCCCTGCTCTCCTGGCTTCTACCCCGGCTTTACACCATCCCCGTGGAGCGGGGGCAAAGCGATCTCTCCGCCATCAAAGGTGCCATCCGCGCCCTGGAAAAGGGTTTGGCTTTTGGCATCTTCCCGGAAGGAACCCGAAGCCGCACGGGTAAGCTCCAGCCCTTTAAGACCGGGGTGGCGGCCATCGCCCTGCGCACCGGAAGCCCCGTGGTACCCGTGGCGGTGGTGGGCACCGACCAGGCCTGGCCCGTGGGGCGAAAGCTCTTCCGGTTGCGCAAGCCCATCCGGGTGATCTATGGCAAACCTATACCGGTTCCGAAGCTTTCCCGCTTTACCCACCAGGAGCTGGAAATCTTGACCCGGGAGATAGAGGCCCGGGTACGGGAACTTTTGCCACCCCAGTACCGCTAGAGCCAATACTTCCGTTATCACACATTGCTTTACACAGGTATACGAATGGGTCAGAGTATTGCGTAGCCCCGTTCAAGCGTGCTATAGTCCTTGCGGAAGGGAAAAGAGGAAGGAGGTGAAGAATGGCAGCAAAGAAAACGGTCACCAAAGCGGATCTAGTGGATCAGGTGGCAGCCGCTACGGGCCTTAAGAAGAAGGACATCAAGGCGGCGGTGGATGCGTTCCTCTCCAAGGTGGAAGAAGCCCTCTCTGGGGGGAACAAGGTGCAGCTCACCGGCTTCGGCACCTTTGAGGTGCGCAAGCGCAAGGCCCGCACCGGTGTGAAGCCCGGCACCAAGGAGAAGATCAAGATCCCCGCTACCCAGTATCCCGCCTTCAAGCCGGGTAAGGCTCTCAAGGAAAAGGTCAAGAAGTAACGTATTCCCTTCCCCTGGGGGGCCAAGGCCCCCCAGCTTTATTTCCAGCCTCAACCCCTTTCCTACCGTTTCGTTCGCTAAGCCCCACCGAGATAACACCCACACCAGGGCCCTTCCTAGACCCCCACCCTGGCCCAAGCCAGGAGGGAATGCTATCCAGCGCCGCCCAAGGCTCCCCCCGGCTTGACCTTGGGCACCACCCGGGGGGTTTCCTTTTCCGGGCGCTCTTGGGGCGTCTCCCCTTGGTCCTCCCCGTCTGGCTCCAGGGGCAGACCCTCCACCACCCTTTGGAACTCCTCAGCGGTAAGGGTCTCCCGCTCCAGGAGGGTTTCCGCCACCCGCTCCAGGATTTCCCGTTTCTCCTGCAGGAGGTTTTTCACCCGCCCGTATTGCTCCTCAATGAGGCGGCGCACCGCCTCGTCTATGCGCCTGGCGGTCTCCTCCGAGTACTGGCGCACGTCGTAACCGCCCAGATAGGTGTCCTCACGATGGGCATAGGCCACGGGACCAAACTCGGGATGCATGCCCCACTCGGTGATCATGCGCCGGGCCAGCTCCGTGGCCTGGCGGAAGTCGTTTTCCGCCCCCGTGGTCACGTCCTCAAAGATGAGCTCCTCCGCCGCCCGCCCAGCCAAGGCCACGGCGATCTGGTCCAGGAGGCGGTTTCGGCTCCAGTGGAGCATGTCCTCCCGCCTGGGCATCATGAAGCCCAAAGCCCGGCCCCGGGGCACGATGGTCACCTTGTGCACCCCATCCGCGTGCTCCAAGAAGTGAGCGGCCAGGGCATGCCCTGCCTCGTGGTAGGCGGTGATCCTCCGGTCCCGAGGGGTAAGGACCAGGCTCTTCTTGGCCGGGCCCATCATCACCCGGTCGGCGGCCTCCTCGAGGTCCTTCATGGTGATCTTCTTCCGGCCTTCCCGGGCCGCCAGGAGGGCCGCCTCGTTCAGGAGGTTTTCCAAGTCCGCCCCTACAAAGCCTGGGGTGCGCTTGGCCAAAAGGGCCAGGTCCACATCCTCCGCCAAGGGCTTGCCCCGGGCGTGGATGCGCAGGATCTGCTCCCGGCCTCTTACGTCCGGGGCATCTATGGCCACCTGGCGGTCAAAGCGGCCCGGGCGCAGGAGGGCCGGGTCCAGAACGTCGGGGCGGTTGGTGGCGGCCATGACGATGATGGTGGAGTCCTTTTCAAAGCCGTCCATCTCCACCAGAAGCTGGTTTAAGGTCTGTTCCCGCTCGTCGTTGCCGCCTCCCACCCCCGCACCCCGCCTGCGGCCCACGGCATCGATCTCGTCAATGAAGATGATGCAGGGGGCATGGCGCTTGGCGGTTTCAAAGAGGTCCCGGACCCTCGCCGCCCCCACCCCCACGAACATCTCCACGAAGTCGGAGCCACTGGCGGTGATGAAGGGTACCTTGGCCTCTCCCGCCACCGCCCGGGCGATGTGGGTCTTCCCCACCCCCGGGGGGCCCACCAGGAGGACTCCTTTGGGAATCCTGGCCCCCATCTCGTGAAAGCGGGCGGGGTTCTTCAGGAACTCCACGATCTCCTTCAGCTCCTCCTTGGCCTCCTCGGCTCCGGCTACGTCCTTGAAGGTGACCTTGGGGGCCTCGGTGAGCACCTTGGCCCGGCTCTTGGTGAAGCTGAAGGCGGAGTCCGAGGGCCCGGAACGCCCCGCACGGGAGAAGTAGAAAAGCGCCCCGATGAGAAGCCCCACCAAAAGAAGCGGCCAGAGGAAACCCAGAGGACTTTGCCCCTGTGGAGGCTCCACCCGCACGCTCACGCCCCTTTTGGTCCAGGCCTCGAGGGTCTGGTTATCGGGAGGGCTAGCGGCGTAGGTGGTGAAGGTGGAACCGTCGGTTAAGGTGCCTTGGATGCGGGTCTCCCCAGCCCGCACCACCACCTCCTTCACCCTGCCCGCCTGCAGGTCCTCGAGGAAGGTGGTGTAGTTGACCCCGCTTGCCGGGTTCCCCGCCGTGCCCGCCAGGCTAAAGGCCCAGGCCAAAAGGAGCAGGCCCAGGATGAAAACCAAAAAGTTCAAAGGAAGCCGGGACATGTCTTCTCTTAGGGTACACGGCAAACGGGGAATCCGGGTAGTCCAGCGCACCATGATATAGCTACACTCAACTCTCTTGACACGTCAAAGTGGAATGCTCTATGCTTAAGGTGCGAGGTGTAGCTATGGCCAAGGCAGTGGGCATTGACCTGGGTACCACCAACAGCGTGATCGCCGTCATGGAGGGCGGCAAGCCGGTGGTGTTGGAAAACGCCGAGGGCGAAAGGACCACCCCCAGCGTGGTGGCCTTCCGGGACGGGGAGACCCTGGTGGGCCGCATGGCCAAGCGCCAGGCGGTGCTAAACCCCGAGGGCACCATCTTTGAGATCAAGCGCTTTATTGGACGCCGCTTTGAAGAGGTCCAGGAGGAGGCCAAGCGGGTGCCCTACAAGGTGGTCCCCGGGCCCGATGGCGGGGTGCGGGTGGAGATTAAGGGCAAGCTCTACACCCCCGAGGAGATCAGCGCCATGGTCCTCCGCAAACTGGTGGAGGACGCCTCCAAGAAGCTGGGAGAGCGCATCACCAAGGCGGTGATCACCGTGCCCGCCTACTTCAACAACGCCCAGCGGGAGGCCACGGCCAACGCCGGGCGCATTGCGGGCCTCGAGGTGCTCCGCATCATCAACGAGCCCACCGCCGCCGCCTTGGCCTACGGCCTGGACAAGAAGGGCAACGAAACCGTCCTGGTCTTTGACCTGGGGGGCGGGACCTTTGACGTGACGGTGCTGGAGATCGGCGAGGGGGTCTTTGAGGTGAAGTCCACCTCCGGGGACACCCACCTGGGCGGCAGCGACATGGACCACGCCATCGTGAACTGGCTGACCGAGGAGTTCAAGCGCGAGTACGGGGTGGACCTCAAGGCGGACCGCCAGGCCCTCCAGCGCCTGATAGAGGCGGCGGAGAAGGCTAAGATTGAGCTTTCCAGCACCCTGGAGACCACCATCAGCCTCCCCTTCATCGCCCTAGACCCCGCCAGCAAAACCCCCCTGCACCTGGAGAAGAAGCTTACCCGGGCCAAGTTTGAGGAGCTCATTGAGCCCCTTCTGAAGCGCCTTAGGGGCCCCGTGGAGCAGGCCCTTAAGGATGCGGGCCTGACCCCTGCCCAGATCGACGAGGTGATCCTGGTGGGCGGGGCCACCCGGGTGCCGGCGGTGCAGAGGGTGGTGAAGGAGCTATTGGGCAAGGAACCCAACCGCTCCGTCAACCCCGACGAGGTGGTGGCCATGGGGGCCGCCATCCAAGCGGGGGTCCTTATGGGGGAGGTGCGGGACGTGGTCCTCCTGGACGTCACCCCCCTCTCCTTGGGGGTGGAGACCAAGGGCGGGGTCATGACGGTCCTGATTCCCCGGAACACCACCATCCCCACCCGCAAGTGCGAGATCTTCACCACCGCCGAGCACAACCAGACCGCGGTGGAGATCCACGTCCTCCAGGGCGAGCGGCCCATGGCCGCGGACAACAAGAGCCTGGGCCGCTTCCGCTTGGAGGGCATCCCCCCCATGCCCGCGGGGGTGCCCCAGATTGAGGTCTGCTTTGACATAGACGCCAACGGCATCCTCCACGTGACCGCCAAGGAGAAGTCCACGGGGAAGGAGGCCTCCATCACCATCCAGAACACCACCACCCTGTCCGAGGAGGAGATAGAGCGGATGATTGAGGAGGCCAAGCGGCACGCGGAGGAGGACCGGCGCCGGCGGGAGCACGCCGAGCTCAAGAACACCCTGGATTCCACCCGCATCCAGGCGGAAAGAATCCTCCAGGAGAAGTCGAGCACCCCGGAGGCCAAGGCCCGCCTCGAGGCGGCCATCGCCCGGGCCAAGGAGCTCTCGGAAAAGGACGCCTCCGATCCCGAGCTGAAAGCCGCCACGGAGGAACTTTTGAAGGCGGTAGAGGCCTACGAGAAGGCCGCCACCGCCGGGGCCACCGGGGGATCCAGCCGCGGCCCTGACGACGTGATTGACGCCGACTACAAGCCTGCTGACTAAAGCCCTCCTGCCCTGGCCCCTGCCAGGGCAGGGGCCTCTCCTTCCCCCCTTTCGGAGGAAGCATGGACAAGGAACGCGAGAAAATCCAACAAGAGGAGGCCGCCCAGGTGGAGAAAGACCTCCAGGCGGTAGGCCAGGAGGCCTTGGCCCTGGAACAACGCCTCCTGGCCGTAGAGGAGGAACTCCGAGCCCTAAAGGACCGGTACGTGCGCCTCCTGGCCGACTTTGACAACTACCGCAAGCGCATGGAGGAGGAGCTTAGGCTCCGGGAACGGGAGGGGACCCTCCGGGCGGTCCGCGCCCTCCTTCCCGTCCTGGACGACCTGGAACGGGCCCTAGAGTTCGCCGAGGCCAACCCGGAGAGCATCCTCCAGGGGGTGAAGGCGGTGCGGGAAGGTTTCTTCCGCATCCTGGCGGGGCTTGGCATTGAGGAGGTGCCCGGGGAGGGGCAAACCTTCGACCCCCGTTACCACGAGGCCATCGGCCTCCTTCCCGGAGAACCCGGAAAGGTGGCCAAGGTCTTCCAGCGGGGCTTCCGCTTGGGAGAAACCTTGGTGCGGCCGGCCCGGGTGGCCGTGGGTGAGGAAAAAAGCCCGGAAGAAGAGGGCCTGGAGTAGGTCATGAAGGACTACTACGCCATCCTGGGGGTACCGAGAAACGCCACGCAGGAGGAGATCAAACGGGCCTACAAGCGCCTGGCCCGCCAGTACCATCCTGACGTGAACAAAAGCCCCGAGGCCGAGGAGCGCTTCAAGGAGATCAACGAGGCCTACGCCGTCCTTTCCGACCCGGAAAAGCGCAAGGTCTACGACACCTACGGCACCGCCACCCCTCCCCCACCGCCACCCCCGGGTGGGTACGACTTCTCCGGGTTTGACGTGGAGGACTTCTCTGACTTTTTCCAGGAGCTCTTTGGTGGCGGGCTCTTTGGAGGCATGGGGCGGAGGAGGCCAAGAAGAGGCCGCGACCTCAGGGCCGAGCTTCCCCTTAGCCTCGAGGAGGCCTTCCGTGGCGGCGAGAAGGTGGTGGAGGTGGGGGGCAGGCGGGTTTCCGTGAGGATCCCCCCAGGGGTGCAGGAAGGGAGCACCATCCGCCTGGCTGGCCTAGGGGGCCCGGGGGAGCCCCCGGGGGACCTCCTCCTCAGGGTGCGGCTTCTGCCCCATCCCGTTTTCCGCCTCGAGGGCCAGGACCTCTACGCCACCCTAGACGTCCCTGCCCCCATCGCCGTGGTGGGGGGCAAGGTGCGGGCCCCCACCCTGGAAGGGCCGGTGGAGGTCACCATTCCCCCGAGGACCCAGGCGGGGAAGAAACTGCGGCTTAAGGGCAAAGGCTTCCCCGGCCCCCACGGCCGCGGGGACCTTTACCTGGAGGTGCGGGTGGTGATCCCCGAGCACCTCTCCCCCGAGGAGGAGGCCCTTTGGCGGAAGCTAAAGGAGGTGCGGTATGCTGGCGCGTAGCCCCTATATATCCATGGAAGCCCTGGCGGACTACGGCCTTTCCTTGGGGGTGGTGCGGGCCTACGTGGAGATCGGTTTCGTGGAGCCTTTGGAGCTGGAAAGCGGCTGGTACTTTCGGGAGGAGGATCTTCTGCGCATGCTCAAAGCCGAACGCATCCGCCGCGACCTGGGGGCCAACCTGGTGGGGGCGGCCTTGGTGGTGGAGATTTTAGAGCGCTCGTGACGACTCCCTGTTCTGAAGAACAGGGCTTCTCGGGCATCATGGGACTCTTTGCACAGCGCCCACTCCCGAAGGCTCCGTCCGAGCCCAGAAAAACCTTGACTCCGTATCGGCAGGCGAGCGCAGTGCTTCGGGCTCTGCCACGGGTGTTCGTTTGGAGTTTTACCCATCGGACTACCCGATGGAACCCCCTACTCCAAGTTTCAAGGTCCACGGGGAACGCTGTCCCCAAGAAAAGTGTACTACACATGTGCCACGCACCAGGCCATGTGCCCCTGCGGGGCACGTGGGGGTCCATGTATCCCCGGTTTGAAAACCAGGGGAGTATAGCCCCCCACACCCCCCTTTCCTCTAAGCCCATCCCAGCGGCCTCCACCGTCCCAAACGCCCCGGGAAAGGACCCACCCAAGCTGGGACATCCCGCCCAATCCTTCCCTGTATAATCAAGGGCAAAGGGCGTTTCCTCCCCTCCTTTTGGCGAACCTTCTCCGGCGTAAGCGGCAAGAGTTGGCGCATGGCCTGTTCAAGTCTATTGACACCATTCATATCAAGCGATATGATTAAGCCAGTAGGAGGCAAGGGGTATGAACCTGGAGCGCTGGACCCAAGCCGCCCGTGAAGCCCTGGCCCAGGCCCAGGTCCTGGCCCGGGAAATGCGGCACCAGGCCATTGACCTGCCCCACCTCTGGGCCGTACTCCTAAAGGACCCCACGGGCCTGGCCTGGCGGCTTCTGGAGAGGGCAGGGGGTAACCCCCAGGCCCTCAAAGAGGGGGCTGAGCGGGAGATGGGCCGCTTGCCCAAGGTGGAGGGGGCGGAGGTGGGCCAGTACCTTTCCCAAAGGCTCGCCCGGGCCCTGGACCGGGCCGAGGCCCTCATGGGGGAGCTCAAGGACCGGTTCGTGGCCCTGGACACCTTGGTGCTGGCCCTGGCGGAGGCCTCGAGGCCCGAGCCCCCCTTCCAGAACGCCCTTCCCGAGGAAAACGCCCTCAAAAAGGCCTTGCAAGAGCTAAGAGGAGGTAAAACCGTGCAGACGGAACACGCGGAAAGCACCTACAACGCCCTGGAACAATACGGCATTGACCTCACCAAACTGGCGGCCGAGGGCAAGCTGGACCCGGTGATCGGCCGGGACGAGGAGATCCGGCGCACCATTCAGATCCTCCTAAGGCGCACTAAGAACAACCCGGTGCTCATCGGCGAGCCCGGGGTGGGCAAGACCGCCATCGTGGAGGGCCTGGCCCAGCGCATCGTCAAGGGGGATGTACCGGAGGGCCTAAAGGGCAAGCGCATCATCTCCTTGCAGATGGGCTCCCTTCTGGCCGGGGCCAAGTACCGGGGCGAGTTTGAGGAACGCCTGAAGGCGGTGATCCAGGAGGTGGTGCAGTCCCAGGGGGAGATCATCCTCTTCATTGACGAGCTCCACACCGTGGTGGGGGCGGGCAAGGTGGAGGGCGCCGTAGACGCTGGCAACATGCTGAAGCCTGCCCTGGCCCGGGGGGAGCTTAGGCTCATCGGGGCCACCACCTTGGACGAGTACCGGGAGATTGAGAAGGACCCCGCCCTGGAAAGGCGCTTCCAGCCCGTTTACGTGGACGAGCCCAGCGTGGAGGACACCATCTCCATCCTCCGGGGCATCAAGGAGAAGTACGAGGTGCACCATGGGGTGCGCATCTCCGACCCCGCCTTGGTGGCGGCGGCCGTCCTCTCCCACCGTTACATCACGGAAAGGCGCCTTCCCGACAAGGCCATTGACCTGGTGGACGAGGCGGCAGCCCGCCTGCGCATGGCCCTGGAAAGCGCACCCGAGGAGATAGACGCCCTGGAGCGGAGAAGGCTCCAGCTGGAAATCGAGCGGGAAGCCCTGAAGAAGGAAAAGGACCCAGACTCCCAGGAAAGGCTAAGGAAGGTAGAAGAAGAGATCGCCAATCTCAGCCAGGAAATCCAGAAGCTGAAAGCGGAGTGGGAACGGGAAAGGGAGATCCTGAAGAAGCTCCACGAGGCCCAGCAACGCCTGGACGAGGTACGCCGCCAGATTGAGCTGGCCGAGCGCCAGTACGACCTGAACCGGGCGGCGGAGCTCCGCTACGGGGAGCTTCCCCGCCTCGAGGCCGAGGTGGAGGCCCTTTCCGAAGGGCTCAAGGAGGCCCGCTTCGTGCGCCTGGAGGTCACCGAGGAGGATATCGCCGAGATCGTCTCCCGTTGGACCGGCATCCCCGTTTCCAAGCTTCTGGAAGGGGAAAGGGAGAAGCTCTTAAGGCTGGAAGACGAGCTCCACAAGCGGGTGGTGGGGCAGGACGAGGCCATAAGGGCCGTGGCCGATGCCATAAGGCGGGCCCGGGCCGGCCTCAAGGACCCCAACCGGCCCATCGGGAGCTTCCTCTTCCTGGGTCCCACGGGGGTGGGCAAGACGGAGCTGGCCAAGACCCTGGCCGCCACCCTCTTTGACACCGAGGAGGCCATGGTGCGCATTGACATGACCGAGTACATGGAGAAGCACACCGTAAGCCGCCTCATTGGGGCCCCTCCGGGCTATGTGGGCTACGAGGAAGGGGGCCAGCTCACCGAGGCGGTAAGGCGCCGCCCCTACACGGTCATCCTCTTTGACGAGATAGAAAAGGCCCACCCCGACGTTTTCAACATCCTTCTCCAGATCCTGGACGATGGCCGCCTCACCGACTCCCACGGCCGCACCGTGGACTTCCGCAACACCGTCATCATCCTCACCTCCAACCTGGGAAGCCCCTTGATCCTCGAGGGTATCCAGCAAGGCAAACCCTACGAGAGGATCCGGGAGGAGGTCTTTGCCATCCTGCAAAGGCACTTCCGCCCCGAGTTCCTGAACCGCTTGGACGAGATCGTGGTCTTTAGGCCCCTCACCCGGGAACAGATCCGGGAGATCGTGGAAATCCAGCTGCAAGGCCTAAGGGCTCGCCTTGCGGAAAAGCGCATCACCTTAACCCTCACCGAGGCCGCCAAGGACTACCTGGCCGAGCGGGGCTACGACCCCGTCTTCGGGGCCAGGCCCTTGAGGCGGGTGATGGGGCGGGAGCTGGAAACGCCCTTGGCGGTGAAGATCCTGGCCGGAGAGATCAAGGAGGGGGATTCCGTGGTGGTGGACGCAGGCCCCACGGGCCTGGTCTTCCGCACGGAGGCCCCGGTGCAGGCCTAAGGAAGGAGGGGATTATGGATAGGGTGGAAGTCCTAAAACAGGCCTACCAGGACGAACTCCTGGATGCCCTTCGGGCGGAAAGGGCTGCGGAGAGGGTCCCTTACCCCCACATCCGGGCCCTTTTGGAGGAAGTGGCCAAGCGGGAGCGGGCCCATGCCGAGGCCGTCGCCGAAATCTTGCGCCGCCTTCAGGCCTCCCTCCCCCCTACCCCCAAGGTGGAGGAGGAAGGCTGGGAGGCGCTACTTCGCCTCCTCTCCGAGGAAGGGTTTGACCGGGCCTACTACCTGGAAAGCACCTTCCCCGATCCGGACCTCGAGGCCCTCTTCACCCGCCTAGGCCAGGAGGAGAAGCTTAACCAAGAAGCCATCCGCAAGGCGGTGGCCCTTTTAGGAGGTGGCCTATGATCGGCAAGGAAGAGATCCGGCGCATCAAGGAAGGCCTAGCCCTAGAGGAGGGAACCGTCCTTTCCCTCTACCTGGACCTCAACCCCGCCAAGCCCGAAAACGCCAACCGGGCCTACGCCCTGAGGGCCAAGGACGCCATGAAGGCCCTCAAGGTGCCCCAGGACCTGCAGGAAAGGATCCTGGAGGTGCTGAAAAACCAAGTTCTAGAGGCAAAAACCGCCGTCTTCTTCGCCAGCGAGAAGGTCTTTGAAACCCTGTTGCTGCAGGTGGAACTGCCCCTGGTCTCCAGCCTCAAAACCACCTTCCTAGGGGAAAAGGAAAGCCGCTTTTTTACGGACGGGGCTCTGGCCCACTACGGCGAGCCCTTCCTCCTCCCCCTTATCTACGCCCTGGACGAGTACGAGCGCTACGGGGTGGTCTATTTGGACCAGGAGCGCTGGCGGGTTTTTGAAATCTTCCTGGGTGAAGTCCAGGAGGTGAGCGACGCCTTCTTGGCCTTGGACACCGAGGCCTGGCGGCGGCTCTCCCTGGATGCCCCGGGGCGCCGCTTCAACCTGGCGGGCATCTCCCGGGGCGGGGCAGGCCAGGACCTCTTCGCCAAGCGCCTGGCCGCTTGGGAAGAACGTTTTTATAAGACCCTAAGCCACGAGCTGGAGAAACTTACGGAGGAACGCGGGTTCACCCGCCTTATCCTCATGGGCCCCGAGGAGCACACCCAGCTTTTCCTGGGCTACCTGCCCAAACGCCTTAAGGAAAAGGTGGTGGCCCTTCTTCCCTCCCTGCCCCATCCCGGGGTCAGCCCCGGCCAGGTGCTCAAGCGGCTGGAACCTGTCCTGGAGGAGATGGAGCGCAAGGGCGAGGTAGAGCTACTCAAGAAGCTGGAGGAAGCCTATCCCAAGGTGGCCTTCGGCCTGGAAGTCCTGGAAAGGGTTCAGGAAGGTCGGGTTGAGCTTTGGGTGCTTCCCTGGCACCTGGACCAAACCGTGTACGCCTGCGACGGGATCTTCTTCCCCGAAGAGGCCCGGGCCCTGGCCCACTGCCAAAACCCCGAGGCCAAACCCCTGGCCGTGGTCCTGTCGGAGCTGGCCACGGGCTACGCCGCCAAGCTGGAGTTCGTCCGGGGCGAGGCAGAAAAGCAGCTTCTGGAGCGTGGCGGCATGGCCGCGCTCCTGAGGTGGTGAAAGGAGGTGAGGAGGATGGTACGGTTCGATCCATTCAGGGAGTTGGAGGAGTTGCAGGAGCGCTTGGCAAGGGCCTTCGGCACGACCCCCCAGCAGGGGCCCAGGGTCTATGCCCCCCCGGTGGACATCCTGGAAGACGAAACCGGCTTGCACCTTCTGGTCTACCTGCCCGGGGTGGAGCCGGAAAAGGTGGAGGTGGTGGCCGAAGAAGGGGTTCTTTCCGTGAAGGCGGAGCGCCCCTTTGAGAAGCGGGATAACGTGGCCTACCACCGCCTAGAAGGCCCCTACGGCACCTTTGCTCGGAGCTTCAACGTGCCCAGCACCTTTGACCTCTCCCGGGTGCAGGCCAAGTTCCGCCACGGGGTGCTCCACCTGTTGGTTCCTAAGGCCGAGGAAAGCAAGCCCAAGAAGATCCAGGTGCAGGTGGAATAGGAGGTGAGCTATGCGGCGGACCACGCGGTACATCCTGGCCACTTCTAACCCCATGGGCGACCTCGAGGCCCTGGAAAAGCTGGTGAAGCTGGCCCCCGACACCGGGGCCGACGCCCTGGCCCTCGTGGGGAACCTCATGCCCAAGACGGCCAAAAGCCGCGACTACGCCGCCTTCTTCCGCATCCTCGCCGAGGCCCATCTCCCCACCGTCTACATCCCCGGGCCGCAGGATGCCCCCATCTGGGAGTACCTGAGGGAGGCGGCCAACATTGAGCTGGTGCGGCCTGAGATGCGCAATGTCCACGAGACCTTCACCTTCTTTAAGGGTCCTTACCTGGTGGCGGGGATGGGCGGGGAGATCACCGACGACGGGGAACCCGAGGAAAAGGAAACCCTCCGCTACCCCGCCTGGGTGGCCGAGTACCACCTGAAGGCCCTTTGGGACCTTAAAGACTACCCCAAGATCCTCCTCTTCTACACCAACCCCTACCACAAGGGCCTAGGGGAAGGTGGGTCCCACGAGGTGGCCCACCTCATCAAGACCCATAACCCCCTCCTGGTGATCACCGCCGGCAAGGGGCAGAAGCACGAAATGCTGGGGGCCAGTTGGGTGGTGGTACCGGGGGATCTCTCCGAGGGTGAGTACAGCCTCCTGGACCTGAGGGCCAGGAAGCTGGAGACGGGGAACGTCCGCTAGGCAGGAGGGCCCCGCCCGGGGGCGGGGCCCCGCCTTGCCTGCTAAAGGAGGGGAGTATGTTGGAGAAACTTTGGCCCTTTGGCCGTAACCGGGTGCGGAAAGCCTTTGAAGAAGCCCTGGAAAAGGTCTTCAAGGAAGAAGGGGAAACCCTGGAGCCCCTCTCGGAGCTTTCCGAGCACGAGGGCCATTACCTTTTGCGGGTGGAGGTCCCGGGCCTGGGCCCGGAGAACCTGGAGGTGCGCCTCGAGGGGGACCAGCTGGTCATAGAAGGGGAGAAAAAGGAGGAGAAGCGCACCAAGCACCTCTCGGAAATCGTCTATGGTCGCATCTACCGGGCTTACCTTCTTCCCAAGGATGCCAAGAAGGAGGGCCTCGAGGCCCGCCTGCAAAAGGGGGTGCTGGAGGTGAAAATCCCCCGGGAGAAGCGGGAGGCCGAACCGCCGGTGCGGATTCCTGTGGTGGAAGGTTAAGGGGGGTTACCCTGGCGAGTCCTGGGCTAACCCCCAGGCCTAGGCCTGAGGTTTCGTGGTCGGGGTTCAGACCCCAGTTGGCCATCATTGGAGGTGAACGACCATGCTGATGAAAGTGGCCGAGTTTGAGAAGCTTTTCCGCCTGGCTGCGGGCTTGGACGTGGACAAGAACGACCTTAAACGCCTTTCGGACTTTCTCCGGAACAAGATCTACGACCTGCTGGTGGTGGCCGAGCGCCACGCCAAGTACAACGGCCGGGACATCATCTTTGAGCCGGATGTACCCATCACCAAGGGGCTCCAGGAAACCCTCCAGGAGTTCCGAGCCATGGACACCACCTTGGAGCTCAAACCCGTGCTGGACACCTTGGCTACCCTTCCCCCTTTGGATCTGGGAATCTCCGAGGATGTACGGAACCTGCTTCCCGAGATAGCCGGAGCCCTGGTGGTGGCCTACGCCCGGGTCTTGAAAGAGCTGGATCCCAAGATGAAGAACCCTCAGACGGAACATCACGAACGGGCTGAGGGAATTTTTAACCTTCTTCTCTAGCGCCATCCGGGCATGCAACCGTGGGGGCCGGGAAAAAGTATGGCGCCTTAGCGGAGCTTAGGAGACGACATAGAAGATGGGCCAGGACCTCTTCCTTTCCCTCTACCGCCGGGCCACCCGCCTGGTCTTCAACCTGGTGGTGGTAGCCCTGCTCATCGGTCTTTTCGTGGGGGTAGGGCGCACCTTCCTGGAACTAGGCCTCACCCTCAGCGAGCCCACGGTACGCCTAGGCCTTAAGGAGCTGGTGACCAACGTCCTGAGCCTGGTCATAGTCCTGGAACTGGTTCGGGTGTTTGTGGAGTACTTTGAGCTGGAAAGGGTACGCCTCGAGGTCCTGCTGGAAATCGGCGTGGCCCTGGCCTTGCGGGAGCTTTTGCTTCTCCTCTTTGCCGAAAAGCTCTCGGGATTGGACCTCTTCTTCTGGACCCTGGGCATCTTGGCCCTGGTGGCCGGGCGCACCCTGGCGGTGCAGTTTTCCCCTAGGAGGCGGGCATGAGGGTGGAAGAAGCGGTGCTTCCCGGGGTGGGACGGAAGTTCACCATCACGGTGCAAAGCGGCGACCGCCTGGTCATCGTGGTCCATCATTCGGGAAAACGGGAGCTACAGTATTTTGAAGCTGGTGAGGGTGGGGACGAGCCCGCCATGGCCCTGGATTTGACCGACGAGGAAGCCCGGGAGTTGGGGGCCATTTTGGCCGGGGTACTCTTCCACCCCGAGGCCGTGGGGGATACCCAAAGCAAGCTGGGGCAGAAGGTCATCGAGTGGGTCAAGGTTCTGCCGGGCTCCAAGCTGGCAGGCAGGAAGGTGGGTGAGCTCGCCCTACCCCCGGGAGCCCATCTTTTGGCCGTGGACCGGCCTGGTGCTCCCTTGATCCCCAACCCTCCGCCCGAAGTGATCCTAGAGGTGGGGGACACCTTGGTGGTGGCGGGAAGCCGCGAGGCGGTAGAATCCCTGAAAAGGACCCTCTAATGCACCCCTCCGTGGAGGCCTTTGCCTTGGCCGCAGGGCTTTTAGCCTTCGGAGCGGCCTTGGTCCACCGCTTTGGCTTTCCCCCCTTGCCCATCTACCTTCTCACCGGGCTTCTCATGGGCAAGGCCCTGCCGGTGCAAGACCTAGAGCCCCTCCCCTCCTTAGGGCTTCTCCTCCTCCTCTTCTCCGTGGGGTTGGAGTTCGGCCCGGACCGGCTTAGGGGGCTATCGGGCAAAGCCGTTCAAGCGGGTATCTACGATGCGTTAGCCCTGCCTTTAGGCTTTCTTCTGGGACTCTTTTTCGGGCTGGACCTCCGCGGCGCCGCCCTTTTGGCGGGGACCATCTACGTGAGCTCCAGCGCTGTGATCGTCAAGCTCATCATCGACCTGCGCCGGGCCGCCAACCCCGAAAGCGAGGTGGTCCTCGGGGTATCCGTCCTCGAGGACCTGGTGGTCCTGGTCCTCTTGGCCCTCCTAGGAGGCCAAGGCCTGCAAGGTTTCCTCTTAAGCCTCCTGCTGGCGGGTCTATACCTGGGCCTGGCCCGCTTCCTTGGCCCCCTATTGGTCAGGTTCATGGAGGGCCTATCCGATGAACTGGTCCTTCTCCTGGGCGCTGCCTTTACCACCGGAACCGCCCTCCTCTTCCAAGTGGCAGGGGCCTCTGTGGGGCTTGGCGCCTTTTTAGCGGGAAGCCTCGCGGCCTCCCTGGGTCTTCGCGAACGGTTTGAACGGCTTTTCGGTCCGGTGCGGGATCTGGGGGTGGCCCTTTTCTTCCTGGTGGTGGGGGCAAGTGCCCGGGACCTGTTCCAGGGCCTGACCCCGGCGGTGGCGGCCTTAGCCCTTCTGGGGCTTCTCCTTAAGCTCCCCCTCAACTACCTGGGGGGAAGCCGGGCCGGGCTTTCCCGCAAGCGCCGGCTTTATAGCGCCTTCTACCTGGTCCCCCGCGGCGAGTTCAACCTGGTCCTGGGTGCCCTGGCCCAGGCGCAAGGTTACCCCCTGGTGGCGCAGGTGGCGGTGCTTTTGGTGCTGGTATCCATCCCCTTAGGAGCCCTCCTAATCCGCTTTGCCCCCGAGCTTGCAAGAGCCCTCATGGGGGAACCCCGCCGACCGGGCCGCTTCCCCCGGTCGGCTTAGCCTATACTGGGCCCATGGAGATCTTTTTCCAGCTTTTTTGGCTTTTTTTCATTCTATCCGTCCTCACCCCTTACCTCCACCAGCAGATGCTCCTGGGGGCCCGAGCCAGAAAGATAGCCGAGCTGGAAAGGAGACGGAAAAGCCGGGTCATCACCCTGATCCACCGGCAGGAGGCGGTGAACTTTCTGGGAATTCCCGTAACACGCTTTATCAACATTGACGATTCGGAGCAAGTGCTAAGGGCCATCCGCCTCACGGACAAGGGCGTGCCCATAGACCTCATCCTCCACACCCCGGGGGGATTGGTCCTGGCGGCGGAGCAGATCGCCGAGGCCCTCCTGCGCCACCCCGCCAAGGTAACGGTTTTCGTGCCCCACTATGCCATGTCGGGGGGGACCCTCATCGCCTTGGCCGCCGATGAGATCGTCATGGACGAAAACGCCGTCTTGGGCCCCGTGGATCCCCAGCTGGGCCAGTACCCAGCGGCCAGCATCCTTAAGGTCTTGGAGAAAAAGCCCATCCAGGAGATAGACGATCAGACCCTGATCCTAGCGGATGTGGCGGAAAAGGCCCTAAGACAGGTGAAGGCCACCGTGAAAAACCTTCTCCTGAAGCGCATGCCCGAGGAGAAAGCCGAGGAGGTAGCCACCTTGCTCTCCCAGGGCACCTGGACCCACGACTACCCCATTGACGTGGCCCAGGCCCGGGAGATGGGCCTTCCCGTGAGCACGGAGATGCCCCTCGAGGTCTACGAGCTCATGGACCTCTACCCCCAGGCCCAAGGGGGAAAGCCCAGCGTCCAGTACGTCCCCATCCCCTACCGCCACCAAGAGCCCAGGAGGCCCTAGGGTGGTTCCCCTCTACGACATCAACCGCGCCCGCCGGCCCGCCCACGTGGTCAAGGGCCTGGTTTTCCTCAACGCCTTGGCCTTTCTTTGGCAGCTTTCCGTGGGCCTGGAATGGTCCGCCCAAGCCTACGGTTTCATCCCCGCCCTCTTCTTCCAAGACCCCCTGGGGGAGGGCTACCGCCTTGTTACCAGCATGTTCCTCCACGGGAGCTTTCTTCATATCCTCTCCAATATGTGGTTCCTTTGGGTATTTGGGGACAACGTGGAAGACCGCATGGGACACGGCCGCTTTCTTCTCTTCTATCTCCTGGGGGGAGTGGCCGCCGCCTTGGCCCAGGGGCTTTTCTCCCTCACCTCCACCATCCCCATGATCGGGGCCAGCGGGGCGGTCTCCGCGGTCTTGGGCGCCTACTACATCCTCTTCCCTCGGGCCTATGTGGTCTCCGTGATCCTCTTCATCCTTCCCCTCTTCGTCACCTTCCCGGCAGGGTTCTACATCGGGTACTGGGCCTTCCTCCAGCTCCTCCAGGGGCTTTTGGGCCTTCCCGGGGTGGCCTGGTGGGCCCACCTGGGGGGGTTTCTCTTCGGCGCCCTCATGGCCCGGCGCTTTGCCCCAAAGTAGCGGCGCTGGTAAACTTGGGCCCATGAAAGTAGCCGATCTCATGACCCCACACCCCGACACCATCGGCCCAGATGCCACTCTGGAGGAGGCTGCTCGGCGTATCCTGGAGAAGCGCTATGGTAGCCTGCCTGTGGTGGACCAGGAGGGATGCCTACTGGGGCTACTCCAAGTGGAGGAACTCCTGCCCCACCCCGAGAACATACCCTTTTCCGATGTGGAAGCCCTGCAGCTTTTCGGCGAGTGGGTAGCTGGCGACTTTCTAGAAAGCATCTACCAACGTTACCAGCAAACCCCGGTTAAGGCGGTCATGCGCACCGAACTGCCCCGCATCCACCCCGAAGACCCCGTGGGAAAGGCCCTGGAGGCCCTCTTGAAAAGCGACATCCGCCATCTACCGGTGACGGACCAGGAAAACCGCGTGGTAGGCATCCTAACTCGTAGCGACTTCCTCAAGCTCATCCTTAGGAGGCAGTGATGCACGGAGCCGGGCACATCCTAGAGGTCTTCTATCTCATAGTGGCAGCCCAGTTGCTGGCCTTTCTATTTAAGCGCCTTAACCAGCCCGTGGTCATCGGGGAGGTACTGGCCGGCGTCCTGGTGGGCCCGGCCCTCTTGGGCCTGGTGCACGAGGGCGAGATACTGGAGTTCATCGCTGAGCTCGGGGCCATCTTCCTCCTCTTCATGGTGGGTTTGGAAACCCGGCTTAAGGATATCCTCGCCGTGGGCAAGGAGGCCTTCTTGGTGGCCGTCTTGGGGGTGGCCTTCCCCTTTCTGGGGGGTTACCTCTTTGGCCTGCAGATCGGCTTTGCCACCCTGCCTTCCTTGTTCTTGGGCACCGCCTTGGTGGCCACCAGCGTGGGGATCACCGCCAGGGTGCTGCAGGAGCTTGGAGTGCTCTCCCGCCCCTACGCCCGGGTAATCCTGGGAGCCGCCGTCATTGACGACGTGTTGGGCCTGATCGTGTTGGCGGTGGTGAACGGGGTGGCCAAAACCGGGCAAGTGGAAACCGGTGCCATCCTGCAGCTCATCCTGCTCTCCGTGGCCTTCGTGGGCCTGGCCGTGGCCCTTTCACCCCTCTTTGCCCGCCTACCCTTGGAGAGGCTTCCTGTAGGCAGCCCCATGGGCTTCGCCCTGGCCTTGGGAATCGGCATGGCGGCCTTGGCCGCTTCCATCGGCCTGGCCTCCATCGTAGGCGCCTTCCTGGGAGGGATGCTCCTTTCCGAGGTGCGGGAAAAGTACCGGCTGGAAGAGCCTATTTTCGCTATTGAAAGCTTCCTAGCCCCCATCTTTTTCGCCATGGTGGGGGTACGGTTGGAGCTTTCCGCCCTCATCTCCCCCGCCACCCTGGTGGCGGGGAGCGTGGTGACAGTCATCGCCATCCTGGGCAAAGTGTTGGGCGGTTTCCTGGGGGCCCTGACCCAAGGGGTGCGCTCGGCCCTCACCGTGGGGGTGGGCATGGCCCCCCGGGGGGAGGTGGGGTTGATCGTGGCCGCCCTGGGGCTTGCCGCGGGAGCGGTCAACGAGGAGGAGTATGCCATTGTGCTTTTCATGGTGGTCTTCACCACCCTCTTCGCCCCCTTTGCCCTTAAGCCCCTCATCGCCTGGACCGAAAGGGGCCTGCGCCAGGCTAAGGAATAGCCCGGTAGGCGGCATAGGCGGAAAGCACCTGGGCCAGGTACTCCCGGGGCTCATCCCTATCTTGGAAGCGGAGAAAGGCATAGAGGTTCCCTTCCCGGGCGAGGCCCCTTAGGGTATAGCCGATGCCGCCGTTATAGGCGGTGACCGCGCAGGCCACTTGCTCCAGACCCCTGTAGGCGGCGCAGCGCTCCAGGAGCCAGCGCAGGTGGCAGGCGGCGTAACGGATGCTGGCCTCGGGATCAAAAGGATCGGCGGGAGCTTCACCCAACATGCGGGCCACATCCGCCCAGGTGCTCCTTAGGAACTGGCCCAGGCCCAAGGCCCCCGTGGGGCTTACCGCCAGGGGGTCAAAGCGGCTTTCCACGTGGAGAAGGGCGTACAGCAGATTGGGGTCAAGGCTTTCCTTTCGGGCATACCCTTCCACCCACTCCCGGTAGGGACGGGGATAGGCCAAGGCGGTGGGCCAGGCGGCCCGGATGCCCTCCCGGTAAGCTCCCAGGCGGTAAAGGAGGGGCACCAGGGCTGGCCAGTCCTTAGGCCTTTGCCAAAGGGCGTAGCGCACCACCCCCCGGGCCCACTCCCCTTTGCCGCCTGCCAGGAGTGCCTCCGCCAAAGGGGTTTCGGGAGAGGAGGATAGGACAGGAGCGGGAGGCGGGGGCTCGGGCACCTTACCCACCAGGAGGCCAAGCCCCCCGGAAAGGAGGGTCCAGGCCTCCTTTTGCACCCCCACAAAACCCAACTTCCCCGCCAGGAGGTAGGCCCTTAGGGCGGCGTCATCGGCGTAAGGGCTGCTCCCACCGGCCAAGGTGAGGTAAAGGGGAAGGGCCTCCCCCTTAAGGCCTTGCCGCTCTAGCAGCCCCGCAGCCCGCCAAAGGCCTTCTGGGGTGCTTTGCCGGTAGGCCTGTACCGCCTCGAGGACCCTCCCCATCTCCTCCAGGATCCGCCCCTGGGCGTAGCGGCTTTCCGGGTGGGGGTAACGGGCCAGGACTTCCAAGGCCTCCTCCCTTCGCCCAAGCCGCCAAAGGGCGTAGCCCAGGCCCAGGTATCCCCTCGGGTCTTCCAGGGCCCAGGCCTGGTAGTGGGGCAAAGCCTCCTGGAAGCGCCCCAAGCGGAAAAGCGCCTGGGCGTGGAGGTCCGGGCGCACGCCTTCGGGAAGAACCCTGAGCAGCGCCTCATAGGCCCTACCCCGGAATAGGGCCAACCAAAGCCTTTCCCCTTCACCCAGGGAGAGGAGGGCTTCCACAGCCTCTCTTTCCGGCAGAAGCTTCTCCCAGGCGGAGAAGGCCCGGGGGTCTTGGGCCTGTTGCAAGAGGCGCGCCGCCTTGCGCCAAGCCTCCTTGGCCTCCCCGCCCGGTTCAAAGGCCCTTACCCCTTCCAGGAAGAGGGCGTAGCGCCAAGCATACTCCGCCCGCTCCGCCAAGGGCACCTCCTCCCGGTCCACAAGGAGCCAGCCTGCCAGCATCCGGGCATACCCCTGGCCCCCCAAGGCCACCTGGCGCACCTCCTCTACCTTTCCTCCTTCCAAGGTGGCAAAGGGCTCGGGAAGGCCTTGGGCATGGCAGGAAGCCAGGGTTAGGCAGAGAAGTAGAAACCCGCGCACACCCCAACCCTAGCAGAAACCCCAGGAAAAGCCTGGGGCCTAGGCCTCATCTAACCCCTAAGAAGGCCAATGCTTTCCTTGGCGGTAGAGCCCCCTAGCCAAACCCCAGGCCTCGGCGTAGCCTGGTAGGGCCTATGGCTATGGAAGGACGTATTCCCCCCCACAGCCTCGAGGCGGAACAGAGCGTCCTGGGGGCCATTCTCCTGGATTCGGACGTCCTGGACGAACTGGAAGGCCTCCTCCCCTCCCCCGAGGCCTTTTATGCCGAGGCCCACCGCAAGATCTATGCGGCCATGCAAACCCTGAGGTCCAAAGGGAGCCCCGTGGACCTGGTGACCCTGGCGGAGGAGCTTTCCCGTCGGGGGGAGCTGGAAGGGGTTGGGGGGTTGAGCTACCTGGTGCAGCTTTCCGAGGCCACCCCCACCGCCGCCTATGCGGAGCACTACGCCCGCATCGTGGCGGAGAAGTGGACCCTAAGAAAGCTCATCCAAGCAGCGGGGGAGGCCATGCGCCTGGCCTATGAGGAGGCGGGAAGCCTGGATGAGATACTGGACACCGCAGGGAAAAGGATCCTCGAGGTGGCCCTCACCCAGACGGATACCGAGGCCCGGGCCATACGGGAGTTAGTCCACGAA
This sequence comes from Thermus albus, assembly GCF_022760855.1. Taxonomy (NCBI): domain Bacteria; kingdom Thermotogati; phylum Deinococcota; class Deinococci; order Thermales; family Thermaceae; genus Thermus; species Thermus albus. The sequence continues at coordinate 150,789 of NZ_JAKTNR010000003.1, read as the reverse complement.
ACCTTTGAGCACATAGAGTCCCTCTTTCAAAACAAGGGAGAGGTGGCCGGGGTGCGCACCGGCTTCAAGGAGCTGGACCAGCTCATCGGCACCCTGGCCCCGGGCTCCTTAAACATCATCGCCGCCCGCCCCGCCATGGGAAAGACCGCCTTCGCCCTCACCATCGCCCAAAACGCCGCCCTAAAAGAGGGGGTGGGGGTGGGGATCTACTCCTTAGAGATGCCCGCCTCCCAGCTCACCTTACGCCTCATGTGCTCGGAGGCCCGGATTGATATGAACCGGGTGCGCCTGGGCCAGCTCACAGACCGCGACTTCTCCCGCCTGGTGGACGTGGCGGGAAGGCTTTCCGAGGCCCCCATCTACATTGACGACACCCCGGACCTCACCCTGATGGAGCTTAGGGCCCGGGCAAGAAGGCTTAGGAGCCAGCACGACGTGGGCCTATTGATCATAGATTATCTCCAACTCATGTCTGGCCCCGGGGCCGGCAGACAAGGGGAAAACCGCCAGCAGGAGATCGCCGCCATCTCCCGTGGGCTTAAGGCCCTAGCTCGTGAACTCAACGTGCCCGTGATTGCCCTAAGCCAGCTTTCCCGGGCGGTGGAGGCCAGGCCCAACAAGCGTCCTATGCTTTCGGACTTAAGGGAGTCGGGCTGCTTGGCGGGAGACACCTTAGTCCAGCTGGCCGATGGCTCAAGGAAACCCATCCGCGACCTGGTAGGCAAGTCCGGATTTCAAGTTCTGGCCCTCAACGAAGCTACCTTGAAGCTAGAAGCGGCCACGGTGAGCCGGGCCTTTGCCACAGGGGTAAAACCCGTCTACGCCCTGACCACACAACTGGGACGCCGCATCCGCGCCACCGCCAACCACAAGTTCCTAACCCCAACGGGATGGAAGCGCCTGGATGAGCTTCGGCCTGGGGACTGGGTAGCCTTGCCTCGCGGGTTGGATATAGTTACCCAACACACCCTTAGGGACGAGGAGCTCGCCCTTCTCGGGCACCTCATCGGGGATGGTTGTACCCTACCCCGTCACACCCACCAATACACAACGCGAGACCCAGACCTTGCCCACGGGGTAGTTCAACTGGCTAGGACCGTGTTTGGAGATGCGGTCAATCCCCGGATCAAGGCTGAACGGGGGTGGTTCCAAGTCTACCTGAGCGCAAGCCGGCGCCTTGGGAAGGGTATCCGCAATCCCATAGCGGAGTGGTTGGAGGAGCTCGGGATCTGGGGACTAAGGGCTCACGAAAAGCGGGTGCCGGAACCGGTATTCCATCACCCTCCCTCTGCCATCGCCCGCTTCCTCCGTCATCTTTGGTCTACGGATGGGTGCATTCACATCTTGAAAGGGGAAAAACCTTACCCAAGGGTTTACTATGCCACCAGTAGCGAAGCGCTGGCTTTGGACGTTCAGACCCTTTTGCTTCACCTGGGCATTAACTCCCGCATTCGGCGCGTTTCGCAAAAGGGAAGGGGCCGCGACCAGTTCCACGTCATCCTCACTGGACACCACGACCTAAGTACTTTCCTCAATCAGGTGGGCGCCGTGGGTGCCCGTCAGGCTAAAGCTGTAAAGGAAGTGGAGGTTTACCTTCAAAGTCACAACAGCAATCCTAACCGGGATGTGATCCCTGTAGAGGTATGGTTGCCTGCCATTCGGCCCGTGTTACAGGTATCAGGGCTTTCCCAGAGGGAACTCTACCGCGCCGTGGGCGTGGCCTACGCAGGCAGCACGCTCTTTAGACAAAACCTAAGCCGGGACCGGGCCCTGCGAATGGCCCATGCTCTGAAATGGGAGACCTTAAGCCAGCTGGCTACCAGCGATGTTTACTGGGACAAGGTGGCCTCCATCCAGCCGGATGGGGTGGAGGAGGTATTTGACCTCACTGTCCCCGGTCCACACAACTTCGTTGCCAACAACATCATCGTCCACAACTCTATTGAGCAGGACGCGGACCTGGTCATGTTCATCTACCGGGACGAGTACTATAACCCCCATTCGGAAAAGGCGGGCATCGCCGAGATCATCGTGGGCAAGCAACGCAACGGCCCCACCGGCACCGTGGAGCTCCAGTTCCACGCCGCCCACGTGCGCTTCAACGACCTGGCCCGGGAGCCTTGAGGAGGGTGGCCGCCCCTTGGGCTAGGGCCTCCTTGAGGTCCCGGTGGCCCAAGGCCAAACCCAAGGAGAGGGCCTCGAGGTAGCTCTCCTCAATAAGGGCAACCTCTATGGCAAGGATCTTCTCAAAGGCCTCCACGGCCCCGTAAACCTCCGGGCCCCGTAGGGCGGAGCGCAGGTGTTCTAAGGAAATCTCCTGCACGATGCCCATGGCGGGGACCATGGCCCGGGGGCCTATCCCCAGCCTGGCATGCACCAAGCCGATGCGCCTCCTCCCCTCCGCATAGGTCTGGTCGTAGACACCGGCAAAAAGCTCCCCATACCAGCGGGCGAAGGTGCCGTAAAGCCGCTCCACCCTTCCCGGTACCGCGTGGAGGATCTCCCTAAGCTCGCTATCCTGCCCCAAGTAGTCGTAGAAGGCCAAGGCCACCTCGGGGGCCAAAGGAATCATCAAGGCTCCCAACTCTTGGAGCATGGCCGCATGCGCCTCGGTAAAACCGGTGCGGCGCTTGAGGAGGTCCAGAAGGGCCCCGGGGTCCACGGGACAAATGTACTTGGCCCGGCCTCGCCGTGTCTAGGGTAAAAGCCCCAGGGGAGGGGGGTCCCCTGGGGCTTTTCCTCCGTTCCTTAGGCCCTGGGGTCCAGCCCTAGCCTAAGGGCCACCTCCCGCCGCAGGGCCTCGGGGTCCAGCTCCCCGCGGGCCGCCTTCAGAGCCTTTTCCCTAATCTCCTCAGCGCTCACCCCCTCCGGCCCACCCAGGGCCGCCTTCCGCACCCCCTCCCCATAGGTCCCGGCCTCCTCGAGGGTGGGGCGCACCAGACGCACCTTGGAATCGTAGAAGACGGCGCTTCCCCCGGTCAGGTCCGAAAGCCCCACATCCTTCAGCACCGGGTCCACCCGCATGGCGGCGTTGGCGTGGATGCCCGTGGCCCTACGGGGATCGGCCTTGATCACCTGGCCGTTGATCTCCAGGTCGCTGGCCCCGTAGGCCCAGTGGCCGAACCCCAAGGCGAAGGCGATGTGCCCGGGGCGGATGCCCTCCATGACCTTCAGCTTGCCCACCATGGGCTTCTTGCCCAAGGGCCCCAAGTCCCAAACCCCTTCGGGGTTGCTGGCGGAAACCACCTTGACCAGCTCCCTATCCTTAAAGCCCAACCGCCTGGCGTCCTCGGGATGGATGGCGATGTAGTTCTCGGGGGTGATGTTGAGCAGCCAGTAGTTGGAAATGGTACGGCTCTTGGTCATGGTGACCCAGCGATGGGTGATCAGGTTGAGGTCAAAATCCTCGCCATCCTGGATGGGCTGGCCCAAGGCATCCGTGTAGGGAGGGAACAGACGGGGTAGAGGCCAGTAAGGCTTTCCGGTCATGCTGTTTTTGGTCTTGGCGTGTTTTTCCAGGTACAGGTTGATCTGCCTGCCATAGGGGTTGGCCACGGTACCGTCAGGTCTGAAGGCCTTCTCAAACCGTTGGAAACGCCCGCCACGGTTCAGGACGTACACGGCCCGCCGGAAGAGGCCCTCATCCCCGATGGCCGCCTTCCACTTCTCCAGGTCAAACACCGAAGGGGGCAGGTGGCGGCGGGCCTTCTGGAAGATCTCCAGCTCCCGGTCATCGGCCTCGGGCACCGCCTCCGAGCCATCGGCCTTCTCCCCGAAGGCTAGGTTGGCCACCAGTTTTAGGTAGAAGTCCTCAGGCCTGCGGAAGGGCATGCCGTTTTTGAACCCCTTTTCCCCAAACCCCGGCATACCCAAGTACTCCGCCAGGGCCAGGAAGAAGGCCTCTGCGGAGATGGGCATCTTCTCCCCAAAAACCTCCACCTCCTCGGGAATGGGGGGTATCGCGGGCTGGCGGATGGTCTGCACCTTCCACACCACGTTGGGGTGGCTACCGTGGAACTCCCAGCGCTCCAGGTAGGTGAGATCAGGGATGATGTAATCGGCATACAGGTAAGTATCCCCCACCACGATGTCAAAGGCCACGATCAGGGGGATCTTTTCCGGATCCAGCATGGCCTGGATCTGGGTATGGCCAGCGGGTAGGGCGTAAGCGGGGGAACCCATGTAGTGGAAGAGAATCTTCACCGGGTAGGGGTACCCCTGGGCAGCGGAGGGCAGGATCTCCTGGTAGACGTCGGAGCTATGGGGGAACCAGGGCCGCTTAGCAGGATATCCCTCAAAAAGGGTGGTTTTCTCGTATTCCACCTCGTGGCGGATCAGGCTGATGCCAAAGGGCTCCAGCTTCTTGGGGTGGAGCTTCTCCATGTAGAAGGGCCCCTCCGCCTTCTTACCCACGATGTCGTAGGTACTGGCGCGCACAAGCCCCCCATGGTGGTCGTAGTTGCCGATCAAGGCGTTCAAGACATTCCAGGCAAAAGTGTTGTAGAAGCCGTTGGTGTGTTGGCTGACCCCACGGTGGATGTCCACCACCGCCTTCTTGCCATGGCTGGTGAACTCGTAGGCTAGCCAGACGATGTCCTCCGGCGTGACGCCCGCCAACTTTGCCCACTCCTCTAGGCTTCGGCTGAAGGCCTCCTCCCGGATAAGCTGGAGGGCGCTTTTCACCCGGATGCCCTTAAGGGTGGTGTCCACGAAGAGGTCCCCGAAGACGGGCTGGTCCTCGCTCTGCGGGTCTACCGGGGTGGGTTTGCCCTGCACCAGGACCATGGGGTGGTCAAAAACCACCTCCTTGCCGTCCAAGATGCGGACCTCCGGGGCCATCCCCAGGTGGCTCATGCGCAGGAGCTTGGTGGGGAAACCTTTCTCGTCTATCTCCACCAGCCAGGTGGCGTTGGTCCAGCTGGGCTCGCCGAGGGCCTTGGCCGCTCCCTTGTTGGCCGCAGAGAGGAAGCGGGCATCAAACCGCCCCTTCTCAAACATCCAACGCATCATGCCAAAGGCCACGGCGGCGTCGTAGCCCGCTTTGGTGGGAATCCACTTGACGGCGTGGGCCACCCCCTTCTGGGCTCGAGGGTCCAGCACCACATACCTTAGCTTCCCCGTGGCCGCTCCCTGAGTCACCTCCTTTACCCTCAGGGGTGGACCATAGTTCCCCTCAAAGATATTGGCTCCCACGAAGATCACAAACTCCGCTCCCGTGAGATCCGCCTGCCAGTAGAACTTCTCCCCCCCTGTCCAGGTGTAGGCCCCCTTCTTCTCGTCGTAGGCCAGCTGGTAACTCATGGCCTTACCCGTGAAGTAGAGGGAGCCCTGGCAAACCGTGGTATGCCCGTGGAAGTTCGCTGAGCCTAGGCTGTTTTGGAAGAACCACTTGAAGAACTCGCTGCGCCCGGCCTTAAGGCGGCCATAGGCAAAGACCGCCTGGTTGTTCTTGGGCCCGAGGTCGGGGTGGTCGGGGTCAATGAGCGTGTGCAGGTGGTCCTTAAACTCCTCCTTAAAGCGCTCCACCAAAGCTTTTTTCTTATCCCGATCCTTCTCCTGCCAAATCTCCTCCACCCGGGCCTTCATGGCCTTCATCACCTCCGGGTCCTTAAGGGCCCAGATGTCCTTCAGGCCCGGGTAGTCCCGCTCGTCCCCAATCTCGGCGAAGAGCTTCCCCCCCTCGGCGATCTCCTTCACCGCCTGCGCAAAGGGGATCTCCTTCCACTTGCCGCTACCCCTGGGGCCAGCCCGCTTCAAGACCTTGCGGATGCGGTAGGGATCGTACACGGTCTGCAAGCCCGTCTGCCCTTTGGGGCAAATCCCCCCATCCACCTTGGCCGCCCTTTCCAAAGACGTCTCCAGGGGAAGGTGGGGGTAGAGGGTCCAGGGAGCATAAGGGCTTCCGTCAATCTTGGCCGCCACCCCCTCGTAGAGCTTGACCTTAATGGGGCAACCGGTGTTGCACTGCAAACAGACGGAGTAGATCTGGTTCTCGGGATCGTTCAAGGGGTAGAAACCGGGAGCCCTCTGGGCCGCTGCCTCGGCCTGGGAAAGAAGCTCCGTGGCCTTCTCGCCCAGAAGAACCCCGCTTCCGGAAAGCACGCCCAGCTTCAAGAGTTCGCGCCGGGAAAGCATCACGCCACCTCCTTAAGAAGCTTGCCCTCAATCACGGGCAAAACGCGCACCAAGATGTAGGTCACCGTAAAGCCTAAGACCACGGAAAAGACCACCACGCTCCACTCAAACCACGTGGGGAGGTAGGTAAAGGTAAGGCGATGGTCGTGGTAGGCATGCACCAAGCCCTCCAACTTCGGATGGACCAGGCTGGGGATAACCAGGTTGAGGCGGATGGCCAAGAAGGTAACCGCCACCAGGAGGCTGGCAAGGCCGATGGCGCCAATCCGGCCCCGGAGTCCAAGAGCCAGTAGCAGAAGGACGGGAACCACCACCCCCAGGAGGATATGGAACACCCAGTACACGTACCAGAAAGGCCCAAAGAGGGTGTTCCAAAGGGCCCGGAACTCAGGGCCCACCCCATACCACATGGGGATGGAGTACTCCGCCCACTCCAGGAGGAGGTCAAAGAGGATGAGCCCTAACACCACCCGGCCCAGAAGAAGGCTTATCTCCCGCCAACGTTCGTCCTTCCGGGGCCAGAAGAAGACGTACGCCGCAGTCATTAGGGCCCCACCCGAGAGGAGGGCCCCCGTGAGGAAGAGGATGGGGTAGATGGGGCTATGCCAGAGGTCCTGGGCCACCACCGTACCAAAGAGAGCACCCACCCCCCCGTGGAAGGCAATCGCCAAGGGTACGCCAATAGTTCCCAACACTCTCAGAACCCGTTCATCCCTATGAACTTCCTCTTCGGTAAAGGGCGTTTCCCGACCTCCCGTGAGAAGGCGGGCCAGAAACCCGGTAACGCCTCCCCGATCCGTATAGTGGGGCAGATAGCGCCTTAAGGCAAAGTAGAGCTCCAAAAGAAGGAGCAGGCCATAGGCGGTATACAGCCACACCATCCAGGCCATCATGGAGCGGAAGTTGGGCCTCAGGTAGACGTAGTAAAAGCGCTCCATGTGCCCCAGGTCAAACCAGATGGTGATGAGGGCCATGAGCAGGCTGGCCAAGGCCACCACCAGGGCCAGGGGGGCGATGGGCTCCAGCTTGCGCACCCCAAAGACATAGACCAAGGCGGAAAGCAAAAAGGCCCCCGCCGAAAGGCCAATAAAGTAGATGTAGGCAGCCACCCATAAACCCCAGGGCACATAGCTGCCGTAGCCCGCCAAATGGTGACCCGTGACGAAACGCAGGATAAACCCCGCAAGGCCTATGGCCGCCAGAACCCCGTATAGGATCCAACCCCAAGCGCGCATCCTTATCCTCCTTTACGCCCTTTACACCAGGTAGTAAACCCTGGGCTCGGTGCCCAACTCCTCCTTAAGCCGCATGACATTAGGCTGATGAATGAGCTGGAAAACCAGGCTTTCCGGATCGGAACCGTCCCCAAAGAAGGTGGCCCGGCCAATGCAGGTGGTAACGCACTGGGGCAAAAGCCCATGCTCTATGCGGTGCAGGCAGAAGCTGCACTTCCGGGCATTGCCCACGGGGCTTTGGGGGATTACCCCCTCCTTGCGCACGCGCACCTCCCCCCACTCAAAGGTGGGGAGTTCCTCGTAGGGCATATGCCCTTGGCCGGGGGTATCCTGCGTCCAGTTTTCCCCGAAGTCAAAGGTGCGGGCCTGATAGGGACAGGACACCAAGCAGTAGCGGCAACCGATGCAGGCGTCGTAGTCAATCTCCACGATGCCATCAGCCCGCTTCCAGGTGGCCCCCACCGGGCATACCGGCACGCAGGGAGGGTTATCGCACTGCATGCAGGGCCGGGGCAGGAACCGCCAGCTCACCTCGGGATATTTCCCGATCTGTTCCTCAATCACCGGACGGTAGACCACGCCAGGGGGTAGCTTGTTCTCCACCGCACAGGAGACCGTGCAAGCGTGGCAGCCCACGCACTTGCGGGTATCGATCACCATCACCCACTTGGGGGTAGTGCCCTTGTTCAGGGCCCGCTCCAGGTCCCGCTGCATGCGTACCAAGACGTCCTCGTACTCCAACTCGGGTAGGATGGGCCCATCCGGGGGTCTTGGGGGAAGTTCCACCTTTACCGGCTCGGCCCCGGCCTTCACCGGCTGGCCTCCCAGCACCATGCCGGCAAAGACCGTGGAGGCTACCTTTTCCAAAAAGGCCCTGCGGCTTTCCAACTCGCTCATACCCACCTCCAAAGGCAGCTTAGAAAAGGAGGAAAGGGCCTTCATCAGCGTTTCTCCGACAGCCCAGCTGGACGGGTGTCCTCGGGAAAAAACCTACAAGCTCTAGGACCTTTGTCCTGGGAAAACCCAGGCATACTAAAGGCATGGCCCGGGTATGGCCCCTGGTGCTGCTCCTGTTAGGGTGTGCCCGCCCCCCGGAAGCCGGACCCTTGGTTCCCCTTCCCCAGGTGCGCCTCGAGGAGGAAGCCCCGCTTAACATCGCCATGGCGGGAATCCTCTCCCCCAAAAGGAGCTACCCCTACTGGACCCTGGCCCAGACCCTTTGGCCTGAGGCCAGGGTCCTGGGAAGGCGGGGGTACAAGGAAGTGCTGGAGCTTTTGCAAAAGGGCCAGGCTGACATGGCTTTCCTCTGCACCTTTGCTGCAGCCAAGGCGGTGGCGGAGGGCTACGGGGAGGTGATTGCCAGCTCGGTTCCCGCGCCCTGGACCCGGTACCGGAGCGTGATCATCGTCAGGGCGGACTCCCAACGGGCTAGCCTCATGGACCTGGCGGGGGCCACCATGGCCTTTGTGGATCCCCTTTCCAATACGGGCTACATCCGCCCCATCCAGGCCCTTAAAAAGTTAGGCTACCGCCCAGAGGCCTACCTCGGCAAGGTCCTCTTCACCTATGCCCATGATCGGGCGGTGGAGGCGGTGATCCGGGGCCTGGTAGAGGCGGCAGCGGTGGACGGGATGGTGCTGGATGCCCTGGAGCGAAAGAACCCGGAGCTAAAGGCAAGGATCCGGGTCATCTGGGAGGGCCCTGAGGACCCACCCCCGCCCGTGGTGGTGCGAAAGGGGTTAGCCCCAGAGGTTCAACGGGTTCTTCTGCAACGCCTACAAGAAGCCGGGCAACTTCCAGAGGCGGGCATAGCGGGCTTCGTCCCCGCCAACAGTGGGGTTTATCGGAGCTTCCTGGAGGGGTTTTAGGCATGAAGGGAAGCCTCCGCACGCGACTTTTGGCCACCTTTGCCCTGGGCATGCTCTTCTTGGGAGCGGGGCTAGGAGGAACCGCCTTGTACCTGGTGAAAACCGGCCTGGAAGCTAGCCTCGAGGCCCAAGGCCGTGCCCAGACCCATTACCTGGCCCAACAGCTGGAGGAGGATCTCCTTTTGAACGACCTTTACGCCGCCTTTCGCCAGCTGGAAGCCCTGAAGGGGGAAGGGGTGCTGGGCTTCATCCTGGACCCCAAGGGGGAGGTGTTGGTGCACTCCTTCCCCGGGGGGTTTCCCCTAAACCTCAAGACCCTAGAGGGTCGCTTCCGCTTCCAGGGGGAAACCTACAGGCTCTACCGCAGCCCCATCGGGGATGGCGGCGTGGGCCTTCTGGCCCTGGCCTTCCCCGAAACCCCCCTTTGGCAGAAGCTAACCCACCTTTTGCTCCTGGGAGCCTGGATGGCCCTGGGGGTAGCGGCCCTGGCCTTTTTCCTGGTAAGCCGGGCCGCGGACCAGTTCCTCAAGCCCCTCGAGGCCTTGGTCCATGGCGTGCAGGCCTGGCAAGAAGGAAAGGAGGCCCCCCTTCCCAACCCTGGCGGGGAGCTTAGGGTCCTGCACAAGGCCCTGGTGGCCTACCGGGAAGGGGTGCGGCAACGAGAACAGGAACTGTCCACCCTTAACCAGGTGGCGGAAGCGGTGAACCGGGCGGAAACCCCGGAAGGGGTGTTGCAAAACGCTCTGGAAGCCCTGGCTCAAAGCGGCTTCTTTCGCTGTGGAGAAGCGCGGCTGGGAGACACCTTGGTGGGCAAGGTTCTCTGTCCCTATCCAGAGGGTCAAACGTGCCCTTTGTCCCAAAATGGACCGGAACCCTACATGCTGGAGCTCACCGGGGCCCAAATCCTCCTTGACACCGAGGCTCCCCCGGCCTTCCTGGAAGCCATCAAGGCCCCCATAGAAGCCGGCCTTCACCGGGCCCGGTACACCCAGGCCCTAAAGGAAAGGGCCCAGGAGCGGTCCCAGCTCCTCAAGGCCCTCATCCAAGCCCAGGAGGCGGAAAGGGCCCGCATCGCCCGCGACCTCCACGACCAGATCGGCCAGATCCTCACCGGCATAGACCTGGGCCTCAAGGCGGTAAAGGAAGGACGGCTGGAGGCGGTGCCGGCTCTCCAGGAGCTGGTGCGAACCGCCATCCAGGACGTGCGCCACCTCTCCCGTTCCCTGCGCCCTTCCGCCTTGGATACCTTGGGCCTCGAGGCCGCCTTAAAGCGTATGGCCGAGGAGTTCCAGGAAAGAACCGGAATCCGGGCGAATCTCCTTTGCCGCCTAAAGGGCCGCCTTCCGGAAACCCACGAAACCGCCCTGTACCGGGTGGTGCAGGAGGCCCTTACCAACGTGGCCCGTCACGCCCAGGCAAGGCAGGTGTCCGTGGTCTTGCAACAGGAAGGGGACGAGATCAGCCTGGTGGTGGAGGATGACGGCCAGGGTTTCCCTCCTCAGGCCCAGCCCGGTCTCGGAATCCTTGGCATGCGGGAGAGGATAGAACTCCTGGGAGGTCGGTTCCAGATGGAAAGCCTTCCCGGCTTCGGAACCACCCTTTATGCCCGTATTCCCCTCAAGGAGGTAAAGGCATGATCCGGGTGTTTTTGGTGGACGACCACCCTGTGGTCCGGGCAGGGGTGCGCTACCTCCTGCAGAACAAGGTGGAGATCGTAGGGGAGGCGGAAACCGGCCAGGAAGCCCTAGCCAAGATCCCCCAGGCCAAGCCCCAGGTGGTGGTCCTAGACATCGCCTTGCCCGACATGGACGGCATCCAGGTGGCGGAAAAGCTCAAGGCCCTCTACCCGGAAGCCCGGCTCCTGGCCCTGTCCATGTATGCAGAGCCGGAGTATGCGGAGCGCTTCCTCCAAGCCGGGGGCTCGGGGTACCTGCCCAAGGACGCCATCGAGCGGGAGCTGGAGGATGCCGTGCTGGCGGTGGCCCGGGGGGAGCATTACCTGCCGCAAGACCTCCTCTACCGCATGATCCAGGCCCAGACCGGCCGTAAACCCGGCCCAGAGGTCCTCACGGAAAGGGAACTCATGGTGGTCCGCTATCTAGCCCAAGGCCTCTCCTACAGGGAAATCGCCGAGGCCATGGGTATCTCGGAAAAGACCGTGGCCACCTATCGGGAGCGGGCGGCGGAGAAGCTGGGCCTGAAAAGCCGGGCGGAGCTGGTGCGCTGGGCGGTGGAGGAAAAGCTGGTGTGATTCCACCCCACCCCGGCTTTCGCCAAGGTGGGGTCCGGTAAAGCCCTTCTACCGGCCTACCCTTAGGGAGAAACGGGACTACTCCGTGCTCACCCCTTGCTCCACCTGTTGCGCCACAGGCTCCACCATGCGGAAGTGCTGGGCGGGGTCCTCGAGGAGCCTCTCCAAGCGCCTGGCCTTCTCCTCCCGCTTGGCCTCCTTGAGGATCCGAATGTAAGCGGAAAGGAGCTCCTTCACGTCCTCCACGCCCCTTAGGTCCAAAGGCTTCACCGCCACCTTGGCCCCCTTGGCCAGACGGCGCTTCATGGCCTCCTCCGTGAGGCCCATCTCCGGCCAGTGGCGCAGGTAGACCCGCCCCCCGGTCATGCCCGAGCAGATCCAAGGCCCCGGGTCCCCCAGGACCAAGGCCCGCCCCCGGGTCATGTACTCAAAGGCAAACCCCTTGGCCTGGGCCCGGGCGGCCAGGTTGCCCAGGTCATCCCGCAAGGGCCTTTCCGGCTCCCCACCCAGGACCACATCCGCCCCGGAAAGCCGGATGCAGAAGCGGCTGTCCGCCACCCCCTCCACGATGAGGAGGCCCCCGATGGCCCCGTAGGCGAAGCTCTTGCCCACGGAGCCGTCCACATAGGCCCCGTAGGGGTTCCGCCCCTTGAGGATGGCCACGGTGCCCCCAAAGGCGCTCTTGGCCACCCCGTCTTGGGCCCCGCCCTCCACCACCACCTTGAGGCCCTCGAGGTTAAAGGCCGCCAGGCCATTCCCGGCAACGCTCCCCGCATCAAAGCGGAGCTCCACCTCGGCATCAAAACCCTTGCCATAAAGGCGCCTTCTGGCCATCTCCCCCGCCAGGTGGGCCCCCAAGGCGCGGTCGGTGGAGTTCACCGGTCCCTCCTGGAACACCAGCCTGCGGGCCCCCTGGCCGTAAGCCTCCATCACCACCTCGGTGATGGTGCGGGTGAGCTGGTTCAAGGGCTTTCGCAGCACATGGGCCGAGGTGTCCTTGAGCCATTCGGGCTCCTCCACCGGCAGGAAGAAATAAGAGAGGTCCAGCTCCCCCAGGTGGTCCCGCTGGTAAAGGAGGTCCACCCTCCCCCTAAGCTCCCTCAAGGAACGGGCCCCCAAGGCGGCCACCAGCTCCCTTAGGGCCTCCCCCTTGGCCTCAAAGAAACGGGTGAGCCCCTCCACCGCCCGGTCCAGGTCCTGGGGCACAAAGCGCTTCAGGCCATGGGCCAGGGCCTCCTCCACCGTCTCAATCTGGGTGGTGATGCCCACGTGGCAGGTGTCCAGCTGGCACCCCCGGCAGATGGTGCACCCGATGGCCACCATGGCCATGGTGGCCATGCCCACCCGGTCCGCCCCAAGAAGGACCATACGGAGCACGTCATAGGCGGTCTTCAGGCCGCCATCCGCCCAGATCTCCACCCGGTCGCGAAGCCCAGCCCGCACCAAGGCCCGGTGGGCCCGGCGCACCCCGATCTCCACGGGAAGCCCCGCATACTTGAGGGCGTGGAGCCTGGCGGCCCCCGTTCCCCCCTCAAACCCCGAGAGGGTGATGACATCCGCCCCCGCCTTGGCGATCCCCACGGCGATGGTGCCAATACCGGGGATGACGGGCACCTTCACCGAGACCAGGGCCTTGGGGTTCACCGTCTTGAGCTCCTCAATCAGCTGGGCCAGGTCCTCGATGGAATAGAGGTCGTGGTTGTTGGAGGGGCTGATAAGGTCCACCCCGGGCACGGCGTTGCGGGCCGCGGCCACCTTGGGGGAGACCTTCTTCCCCGGCAGGTGCCCCCCCTCTCCCGGCTTGGCCCCCTGACCGATCTTGATCTCAATGACGCTGGCGGAGTTCAGCATGTAGGCGTGGACGCCAAACCGGCCCGAGGCCACCTGCTGCCCCCGCCAGTGGGTGTACTTGCCCAGCATGTCGGGGATCTCCCCCCCTTCCCCGTTGATGCAGAGCATGTTGAGGCGCTTGGCCGCCTCCACGTAGGCGCGGAAAGAAGCCTCCCCTTGGGAGCCAAAGCTCATGGCGCTGATGAGGAAGGGCAAGGAGTGCCCCCCCACGGAGAGGTCCACCTCCTCCGGGGAAACCTCGCTCCTTTCGGGGAAGCGCACCTCCAGAAGCTGCCTGGCCGCCACCGGGCTTTCCCTTTCCAGAGAGCGGACCTTTTCCTGGAAGTGGCTGTAGGGAGCCTGGCCGCTGGCCACCTCCTGGGCCGCCTTGTAGATCCGGGGGTTGAAGCGGAAGTCCTTGGCGGGAAGGACCTTTTCCGCCCGCAAGAACCCCTCCCGCTCCAAGAGGGTGCGCTCCAGCTCCAAAAAGCCATACCCCCCGGTTTCCGAACCCAGGAAGTTCCGGGTGCCGAAGTAGTCAGCCAGTTCCGGTTTAAGCCCGATGGCGCTGAAGATCTTCCCGTAGCCCCTTAGCTCATGGATGCCCATGGTGGAGATGACCTTTTCCAGGCCCTTGCGCAGGGCCTCGAGGACCCCTGCCACCCCCTTCCTCCCCTCCAGGGAGCGGGCCTTTTCCTCCATGAGCCAAGGGGCCACCGCCTCCGCCCCCAGGCCCAGGAGGAAGGCCACGTCGTGCAGGTTCCTCACCCCCCCGGAGTGCACCAGGAGGGAGGTGCGCCGCCTTAAGGCCACCCCCTCGGCATCCCGCCGCAAAAGGGCCCGGTTCACCGCCGCCAGGGCCAGGGCGATGTCGATCCATACCCCCCCTTGGAAGGCCTCCCGGTCGGAGAGGATGAGGACCTCAGCCCCCTCCTCCACCGCCCGGATGGCCTCCTCCTCCAGGCGCCTTAGCCCCGCCAAAAGCCCCTCCTCCACGGTGAACTGGGGCACCAAGGTGGCGGTCTGGAAACGGGCCTTTACCTCCTCCAAGGTCAGGGTGCCGAAGCTTTCCGCCAGGCCCTGGTCCTCCTCCAAGACGATGGGCAAAAGAAGCTCCTCTACCCTGCCCCCACCCCGGCCGTCGGGCAAGGGGCGCCGGCCCAGGAGGGTGCGGGTGGAGAAGTGCTCGATCTCCCGCTCCCGGTCAATGGCCGGGTTGGTCACCACGGCCACGGTTTCCTTGAAGAACTCGGAGAGGTTGGGCTTTTCCGGATTTAGGGCGGCCAAGGGGCCATCGTAACCCAGAGAGCCGATGGGCTCGTTGCCGGTTTTGGCCAGGGCCTCGAGGTAAGCGGCATCCCACCGGTCCCAGCCAAAGGCCCGCTCCAGGCCCAAGGGGGGCGGGGCGGGCTTCTCCTCCACCTGGGGTTCGCTTCCCCCGGCCACAGGAGGGGGAGACTGGCGGATGGGGCCAGCCAGATGGATCCGGTACCCCGCCACCGGGGTGCGGGCGGCGATGCGCTCCAGCACCAGGCGCTGGTGCCGGTCAAAGGGAAGGACCTTAGGGCCTTCCGGGGTGAGGCGCAGATACACCTTCTCCCCAGGGGCCAGGGGCTTGGGCTCGGTCACGAACTCCTCGGCGTTGAAAACCCCCCTTTCCGAGGAGAAAACGATCTCGTAGGGGGTTTCAAACTGCCAAAGGGGCCTTAGACCCATGGCATCCGTGGCAAAGACCGCCTCGTCCCGGTGGCGGCTCACGATGGCGGCAGGCCCTTGGGCCAAGGGGCCGAAGCGTTGCCTTAGGGCCAGGTAAAGGTCCTGAAGCTCCGGGGCCAGGCCCTTCACCTCCCCCAGCACGGGAGGAAAGACCAGGTCCATGGCCTCGGGCAAGGAGAGGCCGTAGCGGTAGATGAGCCCCTCCAGCATGCGGTTGAGGTCCTGGGAGTCCGAGCCCCCGGTGCGGGGGATGCCCAGGTGGTCCAGCTCCCGCCTCAGGCGCTCAATGGTGTTGATCTCCCCGTTGTGGCCCAGAAGGCCAAAGGGCTGGACCTGCTCAAAGGTGGAGAGGGTGTTGGTGGAATAGCGGTTATGGCCCAAGGCCACGGTGCTCTTGAACTCGGGGCGGGAAAGCTCGGGGTAGTAGCGCTTCAAAAGCTCCGCCGCCCCCCGCACCTTGTAGACCACGCTATAGGTGGAAAGGGAGACCACGTGGACGGGGAAACTGGCCTCGAGCCGCAGGCCCAGCTCCCACAAGGGGCCGTCCCCATCGGGGCTAAGCCCTGCCACCTGGAGGAAGATGGGCTCCGTGCGCCGCCCCACCGGCCCCAGAACCTCGCTCACCACCTCCCCCCGGCGGAAGAGGACCGGCCGCACCCCAAGCCGCTGCCCCTCCCGCCGCACCAGCTCGTAAAACTCTTCTAGGCGCTCGGCCGCATCTTTAGGCAGGAAGAAATGCCCCACGAAGAAGCGGGGATTGAAGGCCAGCTCCGGCTCCAGTCCCGCCCCTTCTAGGAAGCGGGCCCATAGCTCCCGGGGAATGTCGGTTTGGATACCTGTCCCATCCCCTTCTCCCCGGATGGCCCCCGCCCGGTGGGCCATGCGGTATAGGCTTTCCAGGGTCCTCCGCACGATGCGGTGGGAGGGCTTGCCGCTTTTTTCCGCCATGGCGATGATGCCGCAGGCATCCTGGCCTAGGGGGATATCCGGGTAGGCTTCCTTCCAGGTCATCTTGGGGCTCCTTCTTTACACTTGGGGTTTGGTGTAGGCAAAGGTATGCACGTCGTTCTTGGGATTATACACCCCCGGGGGGATAGGGTCAAGAACCTGTAGTCGGCCAACACATCTGAGACTCCTGGGGGACCGACTCCCTCCGCATCTTAGCCAGGTATTCCAAAGGGGCCAAACCCCCTAGAGCCCGGTGCGGCCTCCGCCGATTGTAGTAGTCCAGGTAAGCGTTAAGCTCCCTCTGGAGCTCAGGAATCCCAGACGGCAACGACCGGGTGTAGAACTCGTCCCTGAAGGTCCGTTGTATGCGCTCCACGTGACCGTTGAGCTTGGGGCTCCTGGGAGGCAGCACGAAGAGCCGGATGCCCAACCCCTCGCAGGCCTTTTCAAACCCGGCCATGAACTCAGCCCCCCCGTCCACCTGGATGGCCGGATGGGAAAGGGCGCTTGCGCAATCAGGTAGGCCAGGAAGCCGGCCGCAAGGTCGGCCGTAGCCCGGGTGTGCACCTCCGCCAGCGCAAAGCGGGTGGCAAGGTCCACGGCCGAGAAGTGCCGGATCATCTCCCCGGGTCCTAGGGTGACGGTGAAGGTGTCCACCTGGATGAGGTCGCCCGGCGCTTGGGCCTCGTAGCCCTTGGGCTTCCTTTGGGCGTAGGGACGCCGGGGTTTCCTCCTTGCCTTCCCCCGCCGGGCCCGCGCCGAAAAGGCAGCCACGCTCGCCACCCTCCCTAGCCTCTCCAGGTAGGCCAGGATGCGCCCCACCGTGCGCTCGCTCACCTCAAAACTTGCACCTCCCGCATATCCCGCATAAACACGCATCTTCTACCCCTTTCCCTGGAGGTGGAGGCCAGAGCCCCAGGAGCGAGAGCTCGCGCGAAAGGATCAGGGCCACCGGCTCAGGAAAGAGCCGTCTCGCCGCCTCCCACCAGGTACACCCTTTCTCCTCAGAGGCCAGCTTTACCCAGTGGGCCAGCAGGTAGGCCAGGGGGGAAAGCACCAGAAAACGGTGCACCCCCAAAGCTGTCCGCTGCCCAAACTGACCCAGGGAGAACTCGCTTTTCATGGCCTTGAAGAAGTGCTCGATGCTAAACCGCCGCATCCCTACCACCGCCTCCAATCCCAGCTCCCTGACCCCCCGCAAAAACCGGATGGTGCCGAATGCGGTATCGGCCACCACCCGCACCCGGAAGGCCTTCCGCATCCAAGGGGGCAGGGAGGCTAAGAGCCTGAGGGCCAGGAGGGAGAGGCTCTTTTCCCCCTTGCCCCGCCATACGCGGTAGCTCCAGGGGATGCGGAGCTCGCCGTGGACCAGGTAGACCACCCCCAGGTGGAGGCCCCACTTGCCGTGGAAGAAGGAGAGAGGCAGGGCCCTGAGGAGGCCCCGCTTCTCCAGGGTGACCAGGTCCAGGACCACCAGGAGCCTGGGCTTGGGACCCCGTCTGGGCCTGGCGCGGTCCAGGGCCCTTTCCGCCTCCCTTCGGGCGAGGCGGATGAGGGTGCGGGTGGGCCAGGCATACCGGTTGAAGAAGCGGGAGAGGGCGGCTGCTTTCCCGTGAGGGAAACACCTTGCGGGGGACTTGGTCTGGCTGTGCTGGGGTCTGGCTTTGCCGTGGCCCTGCAAGAGCAGGAGGAGGAGGGCTTCGAGGGACTCCTGGAGGTGGGGGCTTGGCAGAAGGGCTAGGATGGCCGAGAGTAGGTACTGGGCTGTGGGCATGGCACCCGTCATCAGACGGGAAACCCGCAGCCCTTTTCAAGTGCCCCGGTTGCATAGGGTTGAGAGGGATGGATAAGTGCAAGTTTTGAGTCACCCCAAAGCCCTCCTTCCTCAAAGCCTCCACCTTCAGGAGAAGCTCAGGAGTCCAGTGTCGCTTCCGCCGCAAGCGTTTGGGGCGCCTGGACCTGGGGACCAAACCCTTGAGCCCCTCTTCCTTGAGCCTCCTCTTCCAACGGTGGTAGGTGGCCCGGCTGAGGCCCACCAGGTCCTGGACCTCTTCCCAGTCCACCCCGTGGCGGCGTAGGGTCTCCACCTGCTTGAGCTTGCGCAGGCGTTCCTTGACTTTGGGGTCGCCGGCTTGAGCCTCGGCGAGCTGGAAGGCGAGCTTGGCCCCTCTTATGACCTCTTTGCTAACTGTGGCAAGCTGCGCTTGGGGGACCTCCTTTCGGAGTCGGTCCCCCTCCTTTTTATCCCATCCCGGGTCTCTAGAGTCTCACATGTTGAGTCTCACATGTTTCTGTCCGGGCTCAGGCCCCCTGGGCTTGCCTAGTAAATTGGCTTGAACCCCTTGGGAACAGGGGTGAGGGTAAGGAGGATCCGGAGGTCATAGGCGATGGCCTCCAGGAAGATCCGCTTCATCGCCGAAGAGGGCTTGCGCTCCATCAAGTAGCCCCCGGCCCACCGGCTCTTCATCCCCCCAAACACCCCCTCCACCACTCCACGAAACCGATACAGCGCATCCTCCCAGTGGAAAGCCGCCCAACGCCGCACTGCATCCCGGACCTCCCCCTTCTCCCGCAACCGGATCAGGGGCCGCACCCCAAGCCCCTTCACCACCCGCCAAACCTCCTCCCCGTCAAATCCCGCGTCCCCCAAAAGCACCCCACCCTCCCGACCAAACCGCCGCAACCCTCGGCCCAAGCCGGGGGTCCGAGGCATACCCTGGCCCCACCCAAACCCCCTCCAGAACCAGAAGCCTTAGCCCCCTCCACCATCGGGCAAGGGCCCAGAGCCTCCCATGCCCTCGCACCCGCCGCGCCTCCTGTCCCCTGCGCCACCGGGGGAGGCGGTCCTTGCTTCGGTAGGGAAGCCCCGTGGTGTCCCTTAGGCGAAAGGGCCCGCCTCATCCTCCCGGGAAAGCCTTTCCTCAGGTCTCGCCCGGAGCTTTTGCAGTAGGGCCTCCAGCATGGCCTCGTCCAGGTAGCGGTGGGCAAACCAGACCAGGGACTGGTGGGAAGGCGGGGGCTCGGGAAAGAGATCCTGGGCCCAGGCCTGGGTGGCGTGGTAGGTGATACCCTTTTTACCCCCATGACCGTCGTTGATCACCTGACCCTCCCCCAGCTCCAGCAACGGATCAAGAAGGCTCTGGCGGCGTACCACGCCAAGCAGGGCCTCACCGCCCAGGAGGTGGCCGCCATCGCCCTCCATACCTCCCGCTGGGTTTGCGCCACCGTGGCCCGCTACAACCGGGAGGGCCTCGAGGCCCTCCCGGATAGGAGGCACGACAACCGCCAAAGCTGACCCCAGAAGAACGGGAGAGGGTTCTGCAGGCCCTCATCTACCGCCAAGGCCTCCCGCCTGAAGGCGGCTTGTGGACGGGGCTCAAGCTGCAACGCTGGGTGGCGGAGGCGCTGGGGAAGGAAGTCTCTCTCTACCCCATCTACCGCCTCCCTATCTACCTGCACGCCCTGGGCCTGAGCCTTCTGGTGGACACCCGGGTGATGGGCTTACTGCAGGGGCTAAGGGCCTGGCTGAGGGCGGGGGAGGTAAAAGCGGATCCTAGGGGCCATGTAAAATCGAGGCGAGTTTTCCCGTTGACCTTTACGACGGCTTCTTAGCTCGCACATCGCGGGCGCCTGCGTGGGAAATTCGCATTGCCACGCCAGACCACTTGTGGTGTGGGTCCACCTGCCACGTTTCCACCAGATAGTCCGCCATCTCCTTGACGTGCTGCTGGGACACCTTCAGCCCAAAATGCCCAAGCAGCATCGACAACGCGGCAGCACCGCTGGCAGTTGGCTCGGCCTGGGGCTCAAAGATGAGATGTGAGACCCGCGCTTGCTGAGGTAACCCCAATGTAGGCCCACGGTTCATTCCGAGATCGACGAGAATCGTGTTCCAGATGAGCTTATCCTGGCGCCACAGTGCCACAGGGAGGGCGTACTTTCCGATGCGCTTGCCGGGGGCGAGCGCAATGCGAAAGTAAGCCCGATCTGCCCGACGAACAGGACGAATCACCGCATCCGCCCCCAGGGGCCGTCCATCGAGCCAGAGGTCTGTAACCAAAGGTGGAACCCGGAAGGAAATCTGAATTTCCCAATCGTTAGCTTGGATTTCAAGATCGGCGAGGTTTTGGTCCGCCATGCTGGTGGGATCGGCCACCGCCAGGTCCACCGCGAAGAGATAGCCCGTGAACGGGGGATCCCCACCGCCCACGAATACATGAGTTCCGGAGGGAACGGGGGCGGAGTAGGGGCCATGACCCACCGCAACTTGTGCCACGGACGACCCGTTGGACGGGTCGATGGCCTCGAGGACACCACCACCCAGGACGATCAGAAGTCCAGCCGCCAGGGCTGGAGGGGCCCAGATCCCCTCCGCGTACAATTGCCGCTCCCACAACCGGGCCCCCGTGTGCAGGCTGTAAGCGAGAATGGAGCCCCCGAGTGTGGTGACGTAGACACGTTCCCCATCCGTAAAGGCAGCGCTGCGAATCGTGACCTCCCCCACGTGATCTGTCCACAATACCTGCCCCGTGGCGCATGCGAAGCAGGTAACTGTGCCGTCGAGCGATCCGATCACGATACGGTCGGCGCCCACGGCAGGTCCGGCCGTTTCCGACGACACAACTCCGGTCTTACCAATTGGCCGTTTCCACTCAAGACTGACGGGTGCTCCCGTGTCGTCTAGGGAGACGCAGTACAGGTAATTGTTTGACGGTTCCGCACCCAAGACAAACAACAAAGGATGGGAGTCAATAAGGGAGACGCAGGGGTTGCCGAACAGAAATGTTCGCCCCACCTGGAACCTTCGTGTTTCCCGCCCATCTTCTTTGTTGACGGCGATGATAGAGTCTCCAGCACATAGGTAGACCATGTCTTTAAAAAGAACCGGGCCGCTCCTGATCCGCCACGGTGTTTTCCATGCCCACTGCAGGTCTCCGTTCTCGACGTTTAGGGCAGCCAACCCGGACTGGCCCCAGAGCATGTAAAGCCTCGATCCGTCCGTTGCTGGACGTCCGTAGCCGCCGGCAGGGAGAGCTAACTTCCACCTGAGCTCCCCGTCGTGGGAGCGGCAGGCCATCACCTCGTACTGGTGTACCGTCCGGTTATATGCCACGATCATGACTTTGTCGCCAGCCAGAACAGGATACCGTGGGACTCCTTGGATGTACTGGATCCACCGCAGCTTCATCTTTGTATCACCTCCTCTTTGTAGCTTCTCCTCGCAGTCTCTCCCCAACCCGGATGGCCCTATTGGAACCCCACCTCATCGGTTTTTCTCTCGCGCACCCCGCACCCTGAGCTGGAGCAAGAGCGCCGCGATGAGAACAGTTATAGAACCCCCCACGATCAAGAACGTTTGCACGCCGAACGTTTGGAGAACAGAACCGGCACTCAGGAACACGACCGCGGGGACGATCCGTAGGGCCGTAAACTGGGCAGCAAAGGCCCGGCCCAGGACATCCGAAGGAAGGGTCCGCTGCAGAATGCTGGAGGTGTAGACCGAAACCAATTCGGCCGTCAGACCGATAAGCGTCATCGCCAGCAGCCCCCACTCCAGTGCCCTCACGAAGCCCAGGGAAACAACCAGGAGGCCGAACAGGACCGTGGCAAGCCCAGACAATCGGCCCTCGTCCATGCGTCCGACCAGCAGAGCGGCTATCAGGGTGGCAACGATGGCCCCGAGCGCCATCGCTCCGGTGAGGAGCCCATAGCCAGCGGCACCCTGGCGCAGGACCTCTTCAGAAATGACGGGAAGGGCTATTGCCAGGACCGGAATACCGACGTTGATCACCACCAGATCCGCCATGGCAAGCACAGCCGCGCTGTGGCGGCGCAGGATACCCACTCCACTCACAAAGTCCTGTAGTACCCTTGGCCGCCAGCCCCGCACCACTGGGGATCCCCCGTCTATGCCCCGGAGCGGCAACAACAGAGCCGCGGACGCGAAAGTCAAGGCGGCATTCGCCAGGAACGTGTACGCCGGGCCCAGCCAGGCCAAGAGTAGGCCGGCCATGACCTTGCCCAAGATGTCGCACAGGTTGCGGCTCAACCTGATGAGCGCGTTGGCGCGCGTTAAGTCAACCTGGTCCACGAGGGCCGGAATAGCAGCCCCGGCTGCCACGGTAAGAAAACTGGCGGTGACCGCATGGGCCACCACCGCGAGATACAGGTGCCACACCTGGAGGCTACCCAGGAGGGACAGCCCAGTCACAGCCAGACCGAGCAGTGCCCGGCAACCCTCCGAAACGAGCATCGCTCTTTTTCTGGAAGCGGCGTCCACGTAAACGCCAGCAAAGGGAGCTAGCAGCAGTGAAGGGACAACCTGGAGGGCAAAGGCCAGTCCGAGTTGTAGGGTGCTGCCCGTCAGCTGAAACACCAGCCACGGGACGGCGATGGAGAATACATTCTCGCCAATGCGGGACAGGGTCCTGCTGATGAAAAAGTACGAGAATGGGAGTTCTCGGGTGAGAAGTACTAGCCCTAACCTAGCCTTCAAGGCCTTCAAGGTGGCGATGGCTTTATGCATAAAACGCCCCCGCAGAGGCTAGTGTTTGAGGAAGCATGGCCTCCGTGAGATGACGGAATAGGGGATACGGTAAGGCTATGCGCTACCTGGCTAGACCATGGCCCGCTCAATAGCAGTGATACGATGACGGGAGACGACCCGGATGGTCTCCTTCCAGTCTCGCAACCAGAGGGAGCGGATGACAAGATCAATCTCTGCCGTAATCTCGCCGTTTACAGGGTCTTCCAAGATCACGGGAATAACCACGGAGCGTGTTTCCCCCGGCTGCAGCTGGCCAAGGCTTATCTGGTCCCCGTCCGTGTCCAGCTGCAAGCCTTTTGGCACGGTCAGCGTCAGGAATGCCTCCTCTGCAATAAAGGTCCGGAAGAGAGGCTCGGGACAAGAATACGTGACGTTGCATTGGAGTGCATCCACGCCGTCGAACTGGATTTCCACATTCGGCAAGACACCGGTAATCACAGCGTCTCTAGTGCAGTCCACGGCAAGGAGGCCAAGTTCACGGTAGCCGATACGCCACTCTCCGCCCCTGCTTCCCCCCCAGTGGCTTTGATCCCACGGGTCGAGAAGGATGAATTCCTCGGCGGCGTCGTCATAGCCCACCACCAGCACCGCGTGCCCAGTGCGGTCGACTTCCTTCCGGAGGATGTCCTCCTCCATAGGGTAGTTCCACCCCGGATGCAGACGGACCAGAACAGGCAGGTTCTGGGCCACCAGTAAGCGGATATAGTTGACAAAGCGCTCGTGATAGGGGTCATGGTACATGAAGCATGGGAGCCCCGTCACCGCCAGCTCGCCAACCTTACTAACAACAATTCCAATATCCCTGGTCGGTGCGCTCATGGTTTTTTCACGCTCCTTTCTATCATTATATATCCTGGTCTGAGGTCGTGTCAAGAGTTTGTAATCGGTCAATACATCTGAGACTGGGGGACCGACTCCGCTTGCATTTTAGCCAAGAACTCCAGGGGCGCCAGCCCCCCCAGGGCCATGTGGGGCCTGCGGTGGTTGTAGTACGCCAGATAAGCGTCCAGCTCGGCCTGCAGGCGCACAAGCCCCCTTGGCAAGGGCAGGGTATAAAACTCGTCGCGGAAGGTGCGCTGCATCCGCTCCACGTGCCCGTTGAGCTTCGGGCTCCGTGGGGGCAGCACAAAGAGCCGGATTCCCAGGCTCCGGCAGGCTTCCTCAAACTCGGCCATGAACTCGCTCCCCCCGTCCACCTGGACGGCCCGGATGGGGAAGGGGGCCTTGGTCACGAGGGCGGAGAGGAATCCCGCCGCCAGGTTGGCCGTGGCCCTGGTGTGCACCTGGGCCAGGGAGAAGCGCGTGACCAGGTCCAGGGCCGAGAAGTGCTTGACCACCTCCCCGGGCCCTAGGGTCACGGTGAGGGTGTCCAACTGCACCAGGTCCCCGGGCGCCCTGGCCTCGTATCCCCGGGGCTTCCTCTGGGCGTAGGGCCTCTGGGGTCTTGGCCTCCCCTTGCCCCGCCTCGCCCGGGCCAGGAAGGCGGCCACCCTTTCCACCCGCCCCCTGGCTTCCAGATGGGCGAGGATGCGGCCCACGGTGCGCTCGCTGACCTCAAAACCTCCCTTCCTCAAGCTCCACCAGATGGGCCAGCGGCCCCAGGTGGGGTTTTGTCTCCGCAAGTCCTCGGTGGCGATGAGGAGTTCGGAGGTCCAGTGCACCTTCCGCCGTAGGCGTTTGGGGCGTTTGGGTTTCGGAAGAAGGCCTTTAAGTCCTTCGTCCTTGAGCCTGCTCCGCCAGCGGTGATAGGTGGCCCGGCTGATCCCCACCAGGGCCTGGATCTCGGGCCAGCTCACCCCGTGCTTCCTGAACGCCTCCACCTGCTTGAGCTTGCGCAGCCGTTCCTGGACCAGGGGGTCGCCGGCCCCCGCCATCTCCAGCTCCTGGGCCTTCCTCGCTCCTCGCCAGATCGCTTTGCCAACCGTGGTAAGCTGCACTCGGGGGGCCTCCTTCCGGAGTCGGTCCCCCTCTTTTTATCCCAGCCCAGAGTCTCACATGTGTTTGTCCGGGTTCAGAACCCAAGGCCACACACGCCTCGTCCGCACCCTCCCTAGGAAAACCGGTAGGATGGGTAGGGATGCGGGTAGCCCTTTTCATCACCTGTCTGGCGGACCAGTTCTATGCGGAAGCCGGGGTAGCGGCGGTACGCCTTCTTCGGGCCCTGGGGGTGGAGGTGGATTTTCCCAAGGGGCAAACCTGTTGCGGCCAGCCCGCCTTCAACGCCGGCCATTGGAACGAGGCCCGGGCCCTGGCCCAAAGAACCATAGATATTTTCCAAGAATATCCGTACGTGGTCCTGCCCTCGGGAAGCTGCGCCAGCATGGTGAAAAACCACTACCCAGAACTCCTTCCCGGGGACGGGGAAGCCCTGGGGCTTTCGGAGAAGGTCTACGAGCTCTCCCAGTTCCTGGTGCGGGTGTTGGGGGTAGAGAAGCTTGGAAACGGCCTCCAGGGCAAAAAGGTGGCCTACCACCACGGTTGCCATGCCCTCAGGGAGCTTGGGGTTAGGGAGGAACCCCTTCGCCTTTTGCAGAACGCCGGGGCCGAGGTCCTGCCCTGGGAGGCGGCGGAAGAGTGCTGCGGCTTTGGGGGGCTATTCTCGGTGAAGCTCCCCGAGGTCTCCCTGGCCATGGCCGACCGCAAGCTTTCCACCTTACCCCAGGCCGACGTCCTCACCTCCACGGACGCAGGCTGCCTCCTCCACCTTTCCGGACGAATGGGCAAACAGGGAAAAAACCTGCGGGTGGTTCCCCTGGCCACCCTCTTATGGGAGGCGTATGCAGGCTAAGGCCAAGCTCTACCCCAAGGAGGCAGCCAGGCTCTTAAGGGAAAAACCCGGGGTGCGGGAAGCGGTCACCGGGGCCACCCTGCACTTTGAGGAAGGCCGCAAGAAGGCCTACGGGGAAATAGACGCCGAGGCCCTTAGGGAAAGGGCCAAGAGGGTGAAAGACCACCTCCTCACCCATCTGGACCACTACCTGGAGCTGGCGGAAAAGCGCCTAAGGGAAAACGGGGTCCAGGTGCACTGGGCGGAAGACCCCCTGGACGCCCACCGCATCCTGAGGGAAGTGGCGGTCCGGCACGGGGTGAAGCGGGCGGTGAAGGCCAAGAGCATGCTCACCGAGGAGCTTGGGGTAAACCCCCTTTTGGAATCCCTGGGGGTGGAGGTCTTTGAAACCGACCTGGGGGAGTATCTGATCCAGCTTCTCGGCGAACCCCCCAGCCACATCGTGGGCCCGGCCATCCACCTGGCCCTTTCCGACATCCAAAGGCTCTTCCACCAGCGCTTCGGCACCCCCCTGGACGCTCCTCCTGAGGCCCTGGCCGCCGTGGCCAGGAAGGTCTTGCGGGATGCCTTCCTCACCGCCGAGCTGGGCATCAGCGGGGCCAACTTCCTGGTGGCGGAAACCGGCACCCTGGTCCTCATGGAAAACGAGGGGAATATCCGCCTTTCCACCAGCCTTCCCAAGGTGCACGTGGCCTTTGTGGGCATAGAAAAGCTCCTTCCCCGGCTTGCCGACCTTGCCCTCTTCCTGCCCCTCACCGCCCGGGCGGCCACGGGGCAGCGGCTTTCCACCTATGTTTCCCTCATCCAGGGCCCGGCGAAAGAGGGGGAGGAGGGCCCAGAGGAGGTGCACGTGGTCCTGGTGGACCACGGCCGCACCGCCCTTCTCCACGACCCCGAGGCCTGGGAGGTGTTGCGGTGTCTCCGTTGCGGGGCCTGTCTCAACGCCTGCCCCGTCTTTCGCCAAACCGGGGGGCACCCCTACGGCTACGTGTACTCGGGGCCCATCGGGGCGGTTTTGGACCCCGGGCTTTTGGGCCTCGAGGAGGCCTACCCCCTCCCCTACGCCTCCACCCTCTGCGGGGCCTGCTACGAGGCCTGCCCGGTGAAGATCCCCATCCCCAAGCTCCTCCTCACCTGGCGCCATAGGGCGGTGGAAAGGGGCCTCGCCCCCACGTGGGAGAAGGGGGCCATGAGGGTCTTCCAGATGGTGATGGAAAATCCAGCCCTTTACCGTCTCTTCTCCAAGGCCCTAAGGGGCCTCCCCCTGCCCCAGCACCTCCTTCCCCTGCTCCGCGCCTGGACGGAAGGGCGGGGCCCCCTCAAGCCAAGCCCTCGGCCTTTTCATGAGCTTTGGAAGGAACTGGAGGAGGAGGATGGACGCTAGAACCCGCATCCTAAGCCGCATCGGGCACACCCTCAAGGAACGGCCCAAGGCCCTTCTTCCCGAACATCCCCACTCCCCTCCCTCGGCAAACCCCCTGGACCTCTTCCTAAAGCGCCTGGCGGAAAACGGGGCTGAAGGGCACCTCCTGGAGGAAGAAAGGGCAAGGGAGCTCATTTGGGAGCTCTCCCAAGGACATCCCGGAGCCACCTACGGAAGGGGGGTTCCCGCCTCCTTCCGGCTCCTGCCCCAGCTTCCCCCCGAAGAGGCCCCCCTAGGCGTATCTTGGGCCCTTTTTGCCGTGGCGGAAACGGGCACCGTGGCCCTCTCCTCCGAGGACGGCCGGAAGGCCCAGCTTCTCCCCCCGGTCCACCTGGTCCTGGTGGAGGAAGGGCGGATCTACCCTAGCCTCCTCGAGGCCCTCCTGGACCTGAAAGCCCTTCCCAGCGCCCTAGGCCTCCACTCCGGCCCTTCCAAAAGCGCCGACATTGGCCAGGTGATGGTGAAGGGGGTGCATGGCCCTGGGAGACTGGTGGTGGCCGTGCTTCAGGGCAGTTGGTAGGCGGGAGGCGGGGAAAGCCTCCTAAGGTTCAGGCGAAGCCCTCCCTCATCCCGCACGAAGATGGGCCACCACACGTAGCTGGCCCTGCCAGCGATGGCCTCCACGGGCACCGGGCCGAAGGTGCGGGAATCCTCCGAACCCCCCAAGGTGCGGTTATCCCCCATGACCAGGTAATACCCCTTCTTGAGCCGAATGCGCCCCACCTCGCAGGCCTCGGTGAGGCGGCTCCGGGCCAAGACCTCCTCCGAGGGGGGCAGGAGCATCTCCTTAAGGGGCCGTAGGTAGGCGGGCAGAAGCTCCACGGAAAAATCGCCCTGCTGGGTGAGGAGGCGGGTCATGCGCCCGTCCTTGTAGCACACTCCCGGGAAGGAGTCGGGCCAGGGGGCGATGCGGTCGGTGATGTGCCTTTCGTCCAGGGGTTTGCCGTTGATGTACACCACCCCCCGCTCCACATAGACCTCATCCCCCGGCACCGCCACGATGCGCTTGATGAAGAAGGCCCTGAAGCTAAAGCCCAGGATGGGAAAGCGGGCGGTGGCGTTGGGAGTACCCTCGGGAGGTTTCAGAATGGCGATCTCTCCCCTTTTCCACTCCATCAGGCCAAAGCGCACCAGCCAGGTCTCCCACTTGGGAACCAATACCCGCTCCCCGTTTTGCAGGGTGGGAAACATGCTCTGCCCCACTACCCCCACGGTGGTGAAGACAAAGGTGGTGACCAAAAACGCCACCAGAAGGGCTTCCCCCACCTGGCGGAACCACTCCCGAAACAGATAGTCCCAAAACGCCTTCATACCCCTCCTACTTTACTGGCTACGACCTCCTTGGCTGCTTTGCGCCCCGCCTCCACGATCTCCTCCAAAAGGCGGAAGTCCTCAATGCCCACCCCGGGCAGGCTGGGCCTCACGTACACCTCCGGGGCATAGAGGGTGAGGCGCACCGAGGTAAGGTGAAGCTGCATCAGGTCCACCGCCCGCCGGGCCAGGGCTAGAAGCCCCTTGGGGGCCTCCTCCACCCGGCGCTCGGGGGTCACGTCCAGGGCATAGACCTCCCTGGCCCCCAGGAAGCGGGCGGCATCCACGGGAAGGTTGTCCAGGACCCCGCCGTCAAAAAGAAGCTGCCCCTCCCGCTCCACCGGGGCCAGAAGCCCCGGGTAGGCCGCGGAGGCCAAAACCGCGCTGGGCAGGTCCCCTTGGGTGAGGAAGAGAAGCCGCCCCGAGACCACGTCCACCGCGGTGACCGCCAGGGGCCTTTTAAGCTCCTCAAAACGCCCGGGCAGGTGCTCCGCCAAGAAATCCTTGAGCTTCTTGCGGGAAAAAATCCCCTCCCTGGGGGAGAAGCCCAAAAGCCCCAGCCAGGGAGTCTTGTGGGCGATGGCCAGCATCTCCGCCGGGGTCTTGCCTGCGGCGTAGAGCGCCCCCACGATGGCCCCCATGCTGCTCCCGGCCACCACCTGAAACTCCAAGCCCGCCTCCAGGAAGACCTCGAGGGCCCCGATATGGGCAAGCCCCCTGGCCCCCCCACCGGATAGCGCCAAGCCGCGCACGCCCAAATCCTAACGGCTTCTGGGTGAAAGACGTGAGGGCTGGATATAGTGGAGGCGGTGAGCCTGGCGGGGAAGGTCCTTTTGAACCGATACCGGGTGGTGCGCCCCTTGGGCCGAGGGGCCTTGGCCACCGTCTACCTGGCCTTTGACCGCTATGGCACCCCCTACGCCCTCAAGGTCTTCCCCCGGGGAGCCGAGGCCAGGCGCAACCGGGAGTTTTGGGTGGGCCAAAGGCTTTCCCACCCTAACCTCAACCCGGTCCTGGAGAGCCTGGACCTGGAGGAAGGCCCTGCCCTCCTCTTGGCCTACGCCCCCGGGGAGGTGATGGGGCGCTGGATGCTCCGTAGGCCCGGCAGAAATCGGGCCCTTTTCGTCTTCCGCCAGCTCCTCATGGCCCTGGCCCACATGCACGGCAAGGGCCTGGTGCACCGCGACGTGAAGCCGGAAAACATCATTGTGGCGGGAACGGACGAGGCCAGGTTGGTGGACTTTGACCTCTCGGGGCCGGCCCTCGAGGCCTTTAAGAAGCCCCTGAGGGTCGGTACCCTTCCCTACCTGGCCCCCGAACAGGTCCTGGGGCAAAGCCCTGGCCTCGAGGCCGACGTCTACGCTGCAGGGGTCATCTTGTACTGGATCCTCTCCGGAGAGCACCCCTTCGTGGGGGGACCGGAGGAGGTCCTCCTCGGCCACCTCCAGGAACCCGTGCCCCCCATACCTGGGCTCACCTTCCCGGAGCAGGCCTACTTGGAACGCCTCCTGGCCAAGTCCCCCAAGGAGCGCTTCTCCTCAGCGACGGAAGCTTTGGAGAACTTTCCCTTTTAAATGGCCGCTTGCCTAATGCTTTCCACCCTCCTGGGCTCCGCCCTCTTTGCGGGCCTGGGAGAGGTGGCGACGGGAAGGCTTTTGGTGGAAGGGGGCCACCGGGCCCTGGTGGTGGCGCAAAGCGGCGCCCATGTCTTGGCGAAAGAGGAGAACTCCGCCCTTTACGGCCTCGCCCGTACCCCGGATGGCTATTTGGCCGTGGGCCATGTGGGCAAAGCCCTCCTTCAGGTGGGGCTGGACCAAAAGGGAAAGCCCCTTTGGGCCAAGGCGGGAGGCCAGGGAATCCTTTGGGGCACGGATGGCCGTTTCGCCTGGGGAGGGCACCTGGGCCCGAAGGGCTGGGAAGCCCTGGTCTTGGACCTAGCCGAGGAACGGGCCTGGCGCCTTCCCCTCCCCGGCCAGGGGTACGCCTACGGGGGCCTGTACCGGCATGGCGTCCTTTTCCTGGTGGGGCGGGTGGAAGGGAAAGGAGGATTTGACGGCTTCCTCCTGGGCCTTCCGCTGGCCCGCCCCGGAGGGTGGGCCTATGGCTACCAAAGCGGCTGGCCGGGAAACGACTACCTCCGTTTCCTGGGGGAAAAGGGGGCGGTGGGGCGGTTAGAGGTGGCAGGGGACTCGGAAGGGCTTCTTCTGGACTGGGTGGGGTTGCTGCGGGGTGAGGCCCAGCTTTTCCGCCGGCCCGGCTTTGACTACCTTCGGGCCTGGCGGGGGTCCTTCCTGGTAGGGGAAGCGGAGGTGGAGGGGGTTCTACAAGGCCTTTGGCTCGGCTCGCAAGGCAGCCCCTCCAGAAGGGACCCAGGCCTTCGGTACGGCGGGGGTCCCATGGCCTCTTTGCGCGCCCTGGACCCCCCTTTTGCCTACGGGTATTCTTACCGTTCCCTCTTCCAGGGGGAGGGGCTTTTCCTGAACCTGGAGGGATCCGAGGGGGAGGCCCTGGCCTACCGCCTCGAGGCGCTCAAACTCCCCTGGCAGCCCCTCAAGTCCCAAGCGCTTCCCCTTCCCCTTTCCTGGAAACCCCTCTCTTGGAAAGGAGTGGCCGAACTAAAGGCCCAGCCCTGCCCCTAATCCCTGGTCAGATGAACCCTCACTTGGCATAGGCCCCGTTGGCCAAGAAGGTAAGGATACCCGTAAGAAGCCCCTGGGCCACCTTTTCCCGGTAAGCCGGGTCGGCGAGCCTCCGCCCCTCCACGGGGTGGTCCCCGAACCCGATCTCCACCAAGACCGCGGGTACCTTGGCATAGCGAAGCACGAAGAAATCGCCCGGGAAGGCCCCGCGGTAAGGGCTCCCTGTGGCCTGGGAAAGGTGCCGCCCCAAGGTCTCCGCCAGGCGCTGGCTGTAGCGCTGGTTGGCCTGGGCCACGATGTCGGAAAGTATCCTCTCCGCCACGGTGCGGGCCTCCTGGGTCAGGCGCCGCCCCAGCTCCCCCCCACCGTTTTCCCGGATCACCTGGGCCAGGATGCGGGAGTCCTGGGCCTGGCCAAAGTAAAAGGCCTCCACCCCCTGGGCGGTGCGGGTGGGGCTGGCGTTCACGTGAATGGAGACGAAAAGGTTCACCTGGGAACTATCGGCCATGGAAGCCCGCCGGGAGAGGTCCTCCCGCTTGTCGGGGGAAAGGTGCATGTCCCGGTCCCGGGTGAGGCGTACCTCTACGCCTTCCTTTTCTAAAAGGCGCTTTAGGCGGAGAGCCACATCCAAAACCACCTCCTTCTCCACCACATACCCGTTCATCCCCGGGTCCACCCCCCCGTGGCCCGGGTCCAACAAGACCACGGGCTTGGGAGGCCTGGGGGGTCGGTTGCGGGGGGGGTCCGAAGCGGGCTTGGCTGGGGAAGCGGCCTCTTTCTTGAGCGTTAAGTCTAGGACCAACCGCTCGGGATCGGCATAGCGCGCCACCTTGGCCTCCACCGGCCCCTTTAGGCGTACCACTACCCGCACCCCCTCCCCTTCCGGAATGGTCTGGACGGAGACCACCTCGGCCGAGTTCACCACCTGGTCCAAGGAGGCTGCCTTCACCCCCCTTAGGGTCAACACAAGCTGACCGTTTTCTTGGGAAAGACTGTACTGTACATCCCCCTTGGGTAGGTCAAAGACCAACCGGGTAAAGCCCTCATGCACCCCCACCCGGGGAAAGGCCAAGGCCAGGTTCCATACCAAGGCGAAAACCAGGAGGAATACCCGCATCTACGCCCATTCTAGCGGGATAGATGAAAGCCTGGTAAAATCCGGCTCATGACCAAGAGGGTTGTGATCCACCATCTGGTAGGCCACCGCTTCCTGGGCATCAACGAACAAGGGGATAAGGTGATGATCGACGGGGACCAGCCCGCCGCCGGCCCCCGCCCCATGGAGCTCCTCCTCATGGCCCTAGGGGCCTGCACCGCCTACGACGTGGTGGACATCATGCGGAAGAAAAAGCAACCCCTGGCCCGCTACCGGGTGGAGGTGGAGGGCATCCGGGCGGAAACCCATCCCAAGCGCTACACCCACATCACCATCACCCACATCGCTTCCGGACCCAACGTCACCTTGGAGGCCCTCGAGCGCGCCGCTCACCTCTCCCACACCAAATACTGCTCCGTTTCCGCCAATCTCAATGCGGAAATCACCGTCAAGGTGGTGCTGGAACCCTGGGAAGAGGGACAGGAAGGCCAAGCTTAGCCCCATGCTCTTAGCCATTGACATCGGCAACACCTCCACCGTCTTGGGGGTCTTCTCCGGGGAGGACCTCATCGCCCACTTCCGCATCCATACGGACCGGATGCGCATGGAAAGCGAGTACCGGGTGGTGCTGCAAAACCTCTTCGCCCTGGAAAACCTCCCTCCCCCCAAGGCCGCCCTCCTCTCCAGCGTGGTGCCCCCGGTGGAGCGGGAGATGAAGGAGGCCATAGAGAAGCTTTTCGGCATCAAGGCCCAGGTGGTGGACGCCGAGGCCACGGGGCTGGAGGTGTGCATAGACAACCCCAAGGAAGCCGGCACCGACCGCCTGGTGAACGCTGTGGGAGCCTTGGGCTACGAAAGCCCCACGGGGCGCTACATCGTGGTGGACTTCGGCACCGCCACCACCTTTGACCTGGTGGAAGCCCCAAATCGCTACCTTGGCGGGGCCATCACCATCGGCCCCCAGACCGCCGCCGACGCCCTGGCCGCCCGCACCGCCAAGCTCCCCCGCATTGACCTGGTCCCCCCCGCCCGGGTGGTGGGCAAGAACACCTTGGATGCCCTGCGCTCGGGCTTGGTCTATGGCTACGCCGCTTTGGTGGAGGGGATGGTGCGCCGCTTCAAGATGGAAGCCGGGGAGGCCTTGGTGATCGCCACCGGCGGCTTTGCGGAAACCCTTAAGGACCTCTGCCCCTCCTTTGACGTGGTGGATGAGGACTTAACCCTTAAAGGCCTTCTTCGCATTCACAAGGCGCTAGGGTGAACCAGTACACCCACCGGCCTTCCTCAGGCAGGAGGGCATACCGGTGCCCCTCCACCCGGTAGCACCCCAGGTCCCGCCAAAGACCGGGCCGCTCCCGGAGGAAAATCCTGAAGGGGGTACCCTCCTGCTGGGCCAGAAGTAGCCGCAGGTTTCCCCCCATGGGCTCCTGGTTTCCCCGCTTACCCTCGCCCTGGTAGAGGATGCGGCCATCGGGCAAGAACACATTCCGGTACCCCGACTCCCCCCGGTCCACCAGGAGGCTCCGCTTTCCTATTCCCTTCCGGGTCCGGTGGCAGGCGAAGACCTCGCTCCAGCTTAAGCTTGACACCGCCCTTTCCCCCGGCTATCATCCTAAGTGCCCGGTCGGACGCCCCCGACCCGGCAACAACCCAAGGCCCCGTGGTGTAGTTGGTTAACACACCCGCCTGTCACGTGGGAGATCGCGGGTTCGAGTCCCGTCGGGGCCGCCAGGCCGAGGTAGCTCAGTTGGTAGAGCATGCGACTGAAAATCGCAGTGTCGGCGGTTCGATTCCGCCCCTCGGCACCACTCAGGTGGCAAAGGCTCCCGCCCTAGCTAAGGGCGGGAATCTTTTGGAGGCCTACCCGGAGCGGCAACGGTCCCTTTACGAGCACCCGCCGGGAAAGCCCAACCCTTTAGGGGTGGGAGGAGGTCACGAACCGGGCTCCGCCACAATCTCCATGATCTCCAAGCGGTTCCCAAAAGGATCCAGGATGTGAACCCGGCGATAGCCTTCCAAGGGGGGCTGGTCGCTGAAGACGGGGTACCCGGCTTGTTGGCAGCGGGCCACCACCGCCGCTAGATCGTCGGTGACCAAGGCCACATGGGCCTTCCTGGCGGGACGAAATTCCTCCTCCACCCCCAGATGGATCCTCACCGGACCCTCCTCAAACCACACCCCACCCCGGTGAGCGAGGTTGGCTGGCTTTGGGACTTCGCTAAGCCCCAGCACCCCACGGTAAAAGGCCCGTGCACGTTCTTCGCCACCCGGAGGCATGGCGATCTGTACGTGATCTATGGCCAGGATGCGCATTTGCTTATGGTAGCAAAAGGAGCACCCCAGCATGACACCTTCCCAAATACCCCCTAAGGCTTCCTTGCGGCAAGAACTTCCGCTTCCTCCCATCCTCCCCCTAGCTGTGCCTGCTATACTGAAGGCCAAGGAGGTGGGAACCTGCGGGAAACCCCTTTAGATTCCGGGTGGGTATTCGGATAGAGCATTTTTCGGCGCAGAGAACCTTTATTTTAGGGTATTGCCGGTGAAATTTGCGGGGTGTGTTCAAGCTGGTGCATTGGTGGACTGTGAGGGCCTAGGCCCCGCAGTCGCCTTGTTTTTTTGAGGCCTTGTATTCCCCCCAAACCCGGAAGGTTCCCCCTCACCCAACAGGGTACTACCCAGCTGGCCAGGGATGTGCTAAGCTGGGTAGTAAAAATCTGAATACATCCAGAAAATGTTGAGGCAATAGCTATTTTTTCCCTTTCCATACCTATTCTTTCCCTCTTGACAGTATTGACCAACCCCTCTAAAGTGAAAAACAAGCAAACGGGGCCAACCCCCCGGAAGCTTCGAAAAGGAGGGATGAGGATGAAGAAGCTGATCGCTAAGGTTCTGGCGCTTCTCGGCTCCCTGGTGGCTTTGGGACTGGCGGCAGGGGCTTCTGCGCACTGGCAGTAAAAACGGCCACAAGCTGGCCGTTTTTTCTTTGGCCCCCGGGTGGGGGCCTTGTGCTATCCTTAGGCCAGTATGCTGCAAAAGCTCCGCCGCCTGGACCTGCCCCCACCCCGGGTGCTGGCCTATATCCTTGCGGTCTTCGCCAGCTTCGTGGTCCTGGAAGGGTACCTGGCCCTAAGCTACGGCTTCCGCCTTCCCCCAGCCGGCCTAAGCTGGTTTGACCTCCTCTTCTGGGCGGCTTTGGTCTTCTGGAGCGTGCGGGTGGAGATCCGCCTGCCCCTAAACGCCAGCATGAGCCACCTTTTCCTCTTCGCCCTGGCCCTGGTGGTCCTCGCCCCCCCCTGGCTTGCCCCCCTTTGGGTATTTCTATTCCAATATAGCGGCAATACCTGGTACAAGCAGCTCTTCAACCGCTCCCAAGACGCCCTCGCCACCCTGGCCGCGGCCCTGGTCTGGCAGTTTTTCCAGGCTAACCGCCTCTTTCTGGGAACCCTGGACCTGAGCGCGGGGGTGGGCATAGCCCTGGCGGCGACCACCTTCTTCTTGATTAACACCGCTTTGGTCTCCTTGGTTATCCACCTGGCCAGCGGCACCCCCTTAAGGGAGGTATGGAGAAAAAACTTCGGTTGGCTTACGGTCAGCTATTTCCTCCTCTCCCCCCTGGCCCTCCTCCTAGCCCGGGCCTACGAAACCCCGCTTCTGGGCGGCTGGGGGGGCTGGACGGTTCTTTTTTTCCTGATACCCCTTTACTATAGCCGCTTCTACTGGGACGAGAAGGTGCGGCTGGAGCAGGCCTTTGATGCCACCCTAGAAGTCCTCATGCACGCCCTGGAGGCCAAGGAAAAGGAAACCCGCCTGCACTCCGAGCGCGTGGCCGACATTGCTTCTGACATGGCGCGGGCTTTGTACCAGGACGAGGCCAAGGCCCAAGAGATCTACCGGGCCGCCCGGCTCCACGACATCGGCAAGATCGGCGTTCCGGAAGCCCTCCTCCTGAAGCCGGATAAGCTCACCCCCCGGGAGTACGAGATTGTGCAAAGCCACACCACCAAGGGGGTGGAGCTCCTTAAGCCCGCAGAAAAGGTGGCCTTCGGCCCTTTGGTCTATAACGTAATCCTCCACCACCACGAGCGCTGGGACGGCCGCGGCTACCCCAAGGGGCTTGCCGGGCACGAGATCCCCGAGGAGGCCCGCATCGTGGGCCTGGCCGACGCCTACGAGGCCATGACCGCAGGCCGCCCCTACCGCAAGGCCAAGCCCTCGGAGGAGGCCCTAAAGGAAATCCAGGACCTTTCCGGCATCCAGTTTGATCCCAAGCTGGTCAAGCTCTTCACCCAGCTTTGGCACGCGAACCCCTTGTGGCGCGACCGCGAAGCTTATCTGCAAGCAAAGGAGGGACCCCTATCACGCTCTACCTTGCCGCAACTCTATTCGGAATCGGCCTCGCCCTCGCCCTCGGAGCCAGACCCAAGGACCTCGGGGGAATAGAGCTTAGAACCCCTTGGGCCTTCCTTCTGGCCGCCCTGGCGGAGGGGGGCTTGGCCTATGGTACCTACCGCGGTTTATTCCGGCCCGAGTGGGCGGGCCCCTTGGCCAAGACGCTGGTCCTCGCACTGGTGGGCTATGGGCTTTACCAGAACCGGCACCTGAAAAGCCTCTACCTGGTCCTCCTGGGTCTAGCCTTGAATACGCTGGTTATCTTTGCCAACGGAGGCCACATGCCGGTCAGCCTAGATGCCTTAAAAAAGGCGGGCATTGAGGGCTGGGAGGACCTTCTAAAAACCAGGGGCGACGCCGTCCATACCCTCCTGGACGAGTCCACCCGCCTCCCCTTCCTGGGGGATGTTATCGCCCTTCCCCCTTTGCGCAAGGCGGCCAGTTTAGGAGACCTCTTCGTCCTGGCGGGCATAGCCGGGGTGGTGGTGGAAGGAGCCTTAAGGGCCAGTGGGAGACGGCTTCCCAGGCGCCAGGCAGCCTTACGGGTTTTGGCCCTGCTCCTTGGGGTCCTCATCCTCCTTGCCCTACGGGCCTAGAGCAGAAAGCCATCGTCCCCATGGGCAAGAGTGGTGTAGTGTATATTCCCAAGGGGGCTTGCTCCCAAGTCCGGAGGCAACATGGCGTACCGCATCTGCTTGATAGAAGGGGACGGCATCGGCCACGAGGTGGTGCCCGCGACCAGGAAGGTTCTGGAAGCCACCGGCTTACCCATAGAGTTTGTGGAGGCCGAGGCGGGCTGGGAGACCTTTGAGCGAAGAGGGGTTTCTGTCCCCGAGGAAACCGTGGAAAAAATCCTTTCCTGCCAGGCCACCCTCTTCGGCGCCGCCACCAGCCCGACCCGCAAGGTGCCGGGTTTCTTTGGGGCCATCCGCTACCTCAGGCGCAGGCTGGACCTTTACGCCAACGTGCGTCCCGCCAAAAGCCGGCCCATACCGGGAAGCCGGGATGGGGTGGACCTCATCATCGTGAGGGAGAACACCGAAGGCCTTTACGTGGAGCAGGAACGGCGCTACTTGGATGTGGCCATTGCCGATGCGGTGATCTCCAGGAAAGCCAGTGAGCGCATCGGGCGGGTGGCCTTGAAGCTGGCGGAAGGCCGGCCCAGGAAGACCCTCCACATCGCCCACAAGGCCAACGTGCTCCCGGTAACCCAGGGGCTTTTCCTGGATACGGTGCGGGAGGTGGCCAAGGACTATCCCCTGGTGAACGTGCAGGACATTATCGTGGACAACTGCGCCATGCAGCTGGTCATGCGCCCCGAGCGCTTTGACGTGATCGTCACCACCAACCTCCTGGGGGATATCCTTTCCGACCTTACGGCGGGCCTGGTGGGGGGGCTGGGCCTGGCCCCTTCCGCCAACATCGGGGATACCACCGCCCTTTTTGAGCCGGTGCATGGCTCCGCCCCCGACATCGCCGGCCAAGGCATCGCCAATCCCACCGCCGCCATCCTTTCCGCCGCCATGATGCTGGAGTACCTGGGGGAAAAGGAGGCCGCCAAAAGGGTGGAGAAGGCGGTGGACCTAACCCTGGAAAAGGGCCCCCGCACCCCCGACTTGGGAGGGACTGCTACCACAGAGGCCTTTACCAAGGCGGTGGTGGACACCCTTAAAGCCCTATAAAGGCCTTTACCCCTTGTCCCCTCGAGGCCCTCGAGGGGATGTAGGGTGCTCTTAAAGCAGATGCCTTTAGGATAGGGGGAGGAATGGCGGCAAGAATACCCTCTCCCATTTCCGCCAAGACCACGTATAATGGTTGCAGGCTGATATCCCTTATGTCGCCGAGGGTTAAGGAGGTAAGGTGCTCTCAGGTTTTCGCAGGCTATTCCAACCCCGCGTGGAGGCGCTAGGCCTAGAAATCGGCGCCGCGAGCCTAAAACTGGTGGAGCTTTCCGGAAATCCTCCTACCCTGCGGGCCGTCGCTAGCCGGCCCCTCACCCCCGGGGTCCTGGTGGAAGGGGTGGTGACCGAGCCCCAGGCCCTGGCCCAGGAACTCAAAGAACTCCTAGCAGAAGCCAAGGTGCGCAAGCGCTATGTGGTCACCGCCGTGCCCAACCCCAGCGTCATCCTCCGCACCCTGCAAGTACCCAAGATGCCCCTAAAGGAGATGGAGGAGGCCGTGCGCTGGGAGGCGGAGCGCTACATCCCCTTCCCCATAGACGAGGTGGTGCTGGATTTTGCTCCCTTGGACCCCCTGGCCGAGGCAGCCGAGGGGGAGCAGGTGGAGGTGATGGTGGGGGCCGCCCGGCAGGAAGCGGTGGCTTCCCTGCTGGAGGCCTTGCGGGGAGCCGGCCTGACCCCCATTGTCCTGGACGTAAAGCCCTTTGCCGGGCTCTATCCCCTGGAGGCCCAGCTCACCAGCGACCCGGAAGGGGTTTCCGTGGCCGTGGAGATCGGGGCCGATAGCACCAGCCTGGTCCTTCTCAAAGGCGATCGCCCCTTGGCGGTAAGGATCCTCACCCTTTCCGGTAAGGACTTCACCGAGGCCATCGGCAAGAGCTTCGGCCTGGACTTCCTCACCGCCGAGGAGGTGAAGCGCACCTACGGCTTGGCCACCATCCCCACCGAGGACGAGGAGCTTCTTTTGGACTTTGACGCCGAAAGGGAGCGGTACAGCCCCGCCAAGATCTACGACGCCATCCGCCCCGGGCTGGTGGAGCTCACCCAGGAGATCCGCAGGAGCCTAGAGTTCTTCCGGGTGCAACTGGGGGATATGCAACCAGAGGTGGGGTACCTCTATGGCGGGGGGAGCCGGCTTCGGGGTCTCGCCACCCTCCTCACGGATACCCTGGGGGTCAACTTCACTGTCCCCGACCCCTGGCAGGGTATCCAGGTGGATCCCAAGCGCTTTGACCTGGAAAAGCTAAGGGAGTTGGGCGCAGAGTTCATGGTGCCCGTGGGCCTGGCCCTAAGGGGGGTGATGCCCCTTGATTAGGCTTAACCTCCTCCCCAAAAACCTGCGCCGGCGCGTGGAACCAGGCTGGTGGCGCCTAGCGGCAGCCACCTTTGCCCTGGTGGTGCTTTCGGTACTGGGAATCCTCCACTACGGAGCGTATACGGAGCTTACCCAAACCAAGGCGGAGCGGGACGCCCTAAGGGCCGAGGTGGAAGCCCTGAAACCCTTCATCGCCGAGCAAAACCGCCTGGAGCAGGAAAGGAAGGCCCTCGAGGCCCTCCTGGCCATCCGGGAAGGCCTGAAGAAGAGCTTTGTCCCTTGGTCGGATTATCTGGCCACCTTCATCCGCCAGATTCCCCAAGAAGGGGGGCGGCTTCCCGTGGCCCTGCGCTCCGTGGGCACCCGGGCCATTCCCGAGGAGGAGGCCACCCGGATGGCCCAGGCAGGCACCTTTGACGGCAAGCGGGTGCGGGTGGAGTTCACCGTACAGGGGGAGGCGCTAAACCAAAACGCCCTAGTGAGCTTCGTGCGGGCTTTTGAAACCTCCCCCCGCTTTGGCATAGAGTTCCAAGGGGCTTCCTTGGACCAGAACCGGGGGCTTTACACCTTCAGCGCCCGGGTGGGCTTGGTGGGGGGTGAGGAAAGTGCTCGCTAGGCTGGGACAGCGGGAATGGGCCCTGATCGCCATCGCCCTCACCCTGGTGGTGGCCCTTCTCTGGTACTTCCTCCTCATCGTCCCCATGCGCCAGGAAACGGAAACCGTGCGCCAAGAGATTGAGAGGCTCATCCCCGAGCGGAATAGGGGGCGCCAGGCCCAGCGGGCCCTGCCTGAACTCCGGGCGGCCATCGCAGAATTGCAAGCGGAGCGCCAGGCCTTCCTCAGGGCCCTTCCCCGAGAAGAACGCCTGGCCCAGGTCTTGAACGAGATCCTGACCGAGGCCCTGCGAAGCGGGGTCACGGTACGTTCCTTCACCCGCTCCCCCACCTCGGCCCCGGTACCCGAGGTGCGGGCGGTGAACCTGGCCCTCTCCCTCGAGGCGCCTTTCCCCGAGACCTATGCCTACCTGAAGCGCCTGGAGGAGCTTTCCCGCTTTAGCTCTCTTTCCGGGGTTAACCTCAGCGTCCAGGGTCAGGACGTAAACCCCCTTCTCTCCACCAGCTTGACCCTAACCCTCTACGTGCTGGCCAAGGACCTCGGCCAGCCTGAAGGCGCTACCCAGACGCAAGGAGCTCCATCGCCGCCAGGAGGACAAGGAGGTGGTCGGTGAAATCCCTTCTCCCACGCCTGGTCGAGGCCTGGCGGAACCTACCCCAGTCCACCAAGATCCTTTTGGCGGGCCTCCTCTTGGTGAGCGCCGTGGCGATCTGGTACGTGGGCCTCTACTTGCCCGCCCAGGTGCCCGCGGTGGCCGAGCCCATCCCTGTCCCTGCACCCCAGGCCACCCCCAAGACCATAGAGGCACCTCCCATCCCTCCCCTCCAGGCGGAGCCTCAAGCCACGGCAACCCCGCCCTCTCCAGGACCCACACCCCCTAAGGCCCAGGCGGAAAGACCCCAGGCCACGGAAGCCGCAAAGGCCCGAGCCCCGGTGCCGGTGCCGCAACCCCAAAAGGAAGCTCCCCTCCCCAATCCCTTCGTGCCCTTGGTGGCGGAGGCCCCACCCCCTGCTCCCCTGCCCACCCCTACCCCAGCCCCCAGACCCCAGCCCGTGCCCACGGGAGCCCCTGTACGGGTGAGCCCCGGAACCCCCTTGCCCGCCCCCACCGTGGCCCAAACGCCACCCCGACCCCTTCCCGGGAGCCAAGGGGCCCTGCCTGCTCCCAAGGTGCTGGCGCCAGCCTTCCGGGCGGAAACACCCAAGGCTGAGTTGGAAGCCCCTCCCATCCTCACCCCACCGGCTGGGCTTGTGGAAACCCCCTTGCCCACCCAAGCACCATCAGAGGAAGGGAAGGGCGAACCTGTCCCCACCCCTGCCAAAACCCCTTTGCGAACCCTGGTGGAGGAAAGGGGACTCAAGCTGGCAGGCACGCTTCTAGGCCCGGTGAGCGTGGCCATCCTGGAAAGCAAGGAGGGGTACCTGGTGTTACCCGTGGGCAGCCCTCTCCCCAACAGTGAAGCGGTGATCCGGCGCATAGAAAGCGACCGCCTGGTGTTGGCCCTGAAGGACGAGAGTTTGGAAATCGCTTTAGAAAATACGCAAGCGGGAGGTGGCCAGTGAGGAAAGCCCTGATAACCGTATTGATGCCTGCCCTTTTAGCCTTGGGCCCGGATGCCCTGGCGGGAAGCCTGCCCCAGGAACCCCGTTTTGACGCCAGGGTGGACCTAAAGGTTTCCGAAAGCCAGGTGCGAACCGGGTTCACCCTGCCCTTGGATGTGGTCCTGGAAGCCCTGGCCCGAAGCGTAGGCCTCCAGCCCCTTATCTACCGGGCTTACGATGCCAGCGGGGACCCGGCCAAGGCCCAGCCCCCCTTGCCCAACATCAAGCTGGACTTCCAGGGCAAGCCCTTCCGGGAGGTCTGGGACCTCCTCTTCGCCACCTACGGCACCCAGTTCAACCTGGATTACCTCCTCCTGCCCCCGGATGTGGTGGTGGTGGCCCCCACCCAGGTGATCACCGCCTTGGTGGACGCCCCCAGCCGCACCGGGGCCATGGAGCGGAAGCCCTACCTGGTGGCCATCCCCGAGATCGCCTACCGGCGCACGGAAACCGATGCCCAGGGGCAGGCCCGTACCCTGGTCAACATACAAGGGGCCAAGGACTGGGTGCAAAACGACCTCCTCCCCTTCCTCTCCCGGGAAGCCTCGGGGCTTAGCGTGAACTGGATCGTGGTGGAGGAAGGGGGGAAGCTCAGGGCTCTCCTCTCGGTCCTGGCCACCCCCGAGCAACACGCCCGCTTCTCCGATATCCTCCAGCGGGCGGGGATTGACTTCCGCCCCCTGCCCCCCC
Organism: Thermus albus; assembly: GCF_022760855.1. Lineage (NCBI taxonomy): Bacteria > Thermotogati > Deinococcota > Deinococci > Thermales > Thermaceae > Thermus > Thermus albus. Next base: position 108,711 of record NZ_JAKTNR010000003.1, on the reverse strand, counting down.
TCACCCTTCCCAAGCCCCGGGTGGAGCGGACCTACACCCTCACCCACGCCGCCTTCCCTGAGCTTCTCCCCTTTTTGCAAACCCAGGTACCTAGCGCCCAGATTGCCCCCGTCCCCACCGACCCCAAGCGAGCCCTTATCACCGCCACGGAAGAGGACCATGCCCGCCTCGCCGAGCTCCTTAAGACCGCCGACGTGCCCAAGCCCACTCCGGTGGTGCGCCGCGTCTACGCCCTGCAAAACCTTACCTTCCAAGAAGCCCAGGAAAGACTGAGGCCCCTCTTGGAAAAGGAGCTTAAAGGAGCCCGCCTGGAAGCCATCCCCAATAACCCCAAAGCCCTCCTCCTGGAAGCCACCGAAACCGACCAGGCCCTCTTCGCCGAGATCCTCAAGGCCGCGGACGTGCCCCCCCAGGTGGCCCCGCCCACCCAAGAGGCCACGGTGCGCCGGCTTTACCCCTTGCGCTTCGCTGACGCCGAGAAGGTGGCCCCCTTCCTGGCCCGGGAGGTGCCGGGCATCGTGGTGCAGACGGTGCCCGGGCAACCTGTTCTTTCCGTGCGGGGCACGGAGAAGCAACTGGCCGAGGTGGAAACCCTCCTGGCCCAGATCGACCGGGCCCCGGAGCAGGGTCCGCCCGTCTTCCAACGCTCCTACCAGCTCTCCAACGCCAAGGCCTCGGAGCTGGCCAAGGTGCTCCAGGAGGCCTTGCAGGCCCAAAAGGCCCAAGGCCAGGGTCCAGGGCAACCCCAAACCCCAGGACGCCAGGCCACGGTGGTGGCGGACGAGCGCACCAACACCCTGATCGTCACCGGGACCCAGGAGGACCTGGCCCTGGTGGAAGGCCTTATCCCCAAACTGGACCAGGCGGTGCCCCAGGTGAGCCTAAGGGTGCGCATCCAGGAGGTGCAGTCCAACTTCACCCGCAACCTGGGCCTGAAGTGGAACACCATAGCTGGGGGCAACGTGGCGGCCAGCATCCTGGACACAGGGCTATCCCTCATCTTTGATAGCACCCGGAGCCTGGCCGCCCTCAACATCCTCGCCACCCTCGAGGCCCTCCAGCGCCAAGGCCTTTCCCGGGCCCTAAGGGACGTGAACCAAACCGTGCTCAACAACCAGACCGCCCGCCTACAGTCTGGGGAAACCTTCCTCATCCGCCGGGTGGTGGATAATCGGGTGGAGCGGGTGCCCTTTGACATCGGCATCATCGTGGAGGTCACCCCCCAGATCACCGCCGACGGGCAGATCCTCCTCAACATCAAGGCGGAGGTTTCCGGAAACGTCCAGCGCAACCCCGTGGACGGGGATGTGGACCGCTTCACCAAGCAGGTGGTGACCACCACCTTACGGGTGCGGGACGGGCAGACGGTGGTCCTGGGAGGCCTTACCTCCCAGGAGAACAACCAAGTGCAACAGGGAGTCCCCCTCCTCATGGACATCCCCTTGATCGGGGAGCTCTTCAAGCAAAGGAGCCAGGAAACCACGGACCGAGAGCTTCTAGTGGTCATCACCGCCGATATCGTCAAGGAAACCGCAAGCCGCTAGCCTCTTTAGATGGCCAGGGAGGCAGGGCCCAAAGGGTCTAGGCTTCCCTGGCTTTGTTGGTGCGTGGCCCTTTTGGCGGCCATTCTGGCCCTCCCTACCTTCCTGCGGTAAACCTGGGGGAATCTACCCTACAATGGGCCCATGAGGTTTCTCACCGCAGGCGAGTCCCATGGCCCCGAGCTTCTGGCCATCATTGAGGGCCTACCCGCCGGTATTCCCCTTACCGAGGAGGACATCAACCCCTGGCTGGAGAAAAGGCAGAAGGGGTATGGCCGGGGCAGGCGCATGGTCATAGAGACCGACCGGGTGGAGTTCCGGGCCGGTATCCGGGCCGGGCGGACCACGGGAGCCCCCGTGGCCTTGGCTATCCGGAACACCGACCACCGCAACTGGGTGGAGATCATGGACCCCGCCCCGGGAAACGAGCCCCGTAAAAAGGCCCTCACCGCCCCTCGCCCGGGCCACGCCGACCTGTCCGGAGGCATCAAGTACGGCCACAAGGACCTAAGGGACGTGCTGGAGAGGGCCAGCGCCCGGGAGACCGCCATGCGGGTGGCGGTAGGAGCGGTGGCCCTAAAGCTCTTAAGCCTCCTAGGGGTGGAAGGGGTGGGCTATGTACCGGGGATGGCTGGGGTCTGGAGCCAAGTTCCCTTCTCCTGGGAGCTCCTTCCCCGCATTGAGGAAAGCCCCTTGCGCATGACCGACCTTGAGGCGGAAGCCCAGGTGATAAGGCTCATAGATGAGGCCAAGGCGGAAGGGGACACCTTAGGCGGGGTGATTGAGGCCCGCTTCCGCGGCCTGGTGCCGGGCCTAGGGAGCCATGTGCACTGGGACCGCAAGCTGGATGGCCGCCTGGCCCAGATGGCCCTTTCCATCCCCGCGGTAAAGGGGGTGGAGATCGGCCCCGCCTTCCAAAACGCCATGAAACGCGGCTCCGAGGTGCACGATGCCATCTACTGGAGCCCGGAGCGGGGGTTTTACCGCCGGACCAACCGGGCGGGGGGCCTCGAGGGGGGCATGACCACGGGGGAAGAACTCATCCTCCGGGCCGCCCTCAAGCCCATTGCCACCCTGATGAAACCCCTGCCCACCGTGGATGTGGTGACCCACCAGCCCGCGGATGCCGCCAGGGAGCGCTCCGATGTCACCGCGGTGCCCGCGGCCAGCGTAATCCTCTGTGCCCTTTCCGCCATCGTGCTGGCCCAGGCCTACCTGGAAAAGTTTGGTGGGGATACCCTGGAGGAAATCCAGGAAAGGGTGGAGCGGTACAAGGCCCGGGTCCTGGCCTACTGATACCGTCCCACCGTGGCCCTAACCTGGGGGGGAGCTGGCAAATGGCCCTACCCACTCAGTCCCGGGTGGACCCGGGAGGACGGCCTGGCGAGATAGGATAAGTCAATGGCCCGTTTGGAAATCCCCCGCCCCGCCACCTTCATAAGCCTCACCGGCTTCATGGGGGTGGGGAAAAGCCGCATTGGCCGGGAGCTGGCCCGCACCCTCATGCTCCACTTCATTGACCTGGACCGTTACATTGAAAGGCGCACGGGAATCTCCATCCCCGATATCTTCCGCCACCTGGGGGAGGAGACCTTCCGAAAAATGGAACGGGAAGCGGTGGGGGAGCTTATGCAGAAGGAATACCTGGTCCTCTCCTTGGGTGGGGGAACCTTCATGGACCCGGAAAACCGCAAAAGGCTTCTCCATAGGGGCCCGGTGGTGGCCCTATGGGCTAGCCCGGAAACCATCCTGGAAAGGGCTTCCCGCAAACCCGGGGAAAGGCCCCTTTTGCAGGTGGAAAACCCATTAGAAAGGATAAGGACCCTCCTCGAGGCCCGCACCCCCATCTACCGGGAGGCCCACATCCACGTTTCCACCGACGAGCGCCGGGTAGAAGAGGTGGTGGCGGAAATTGTGGCGAAACTTTGGGAATATGCGAAGGCTAAGCGTGCGTGAACCGGTTGCCTACCCCATCCTGATTGGGGAAGGGGTTCTGGAGGAGATACCCCCCCTGGAAGGCCCCCTGGCCCTCCTCTACGACCGCCAGGTGGAAGGTTTCGCCCGGGAGTTGGCTGAAAGGCTCAGGGTGGAGCACCGTCTGGGTGTGGAAGGGGGGGAGGGTGCCAAAACCCTCGCCGTCTATGGCCAGGTGCTTTCCTTCCTGGCGCAAAGGGCCCTTCCCCGGAACACCACCTTGCTGGTGGTGGGCGGAGGTACCCTTACGGACCTCGGAGGCTTCGTGGCCGCCACCTACCTGCGGGGCATCCCCTACCTCTCCTTCCCCACCACCACCTTAAGCGTGGTGGACGCCAGCGTGGGGGGCAAGACGGGCATCAACCTCCCCGAGGGGAAGAACCTGGTGGGGGCCTTCCACTTCCCCAAAGGGGTGTATGCGGAACTGGAAACCCTCAAAACCCTTCCCGCCTTCACCTTCAAGGAGGGGCTGGTGGAGGCCTTCAAGCACGGGCTCATCTCCGGGGAGGAGGGGCTTTTGCAGGTGGAAGACCTAGGCCCGGAAAGCCCCCGCCTCGAGGCCTACCTGGCCCAGGCGGTGGCGGTGAAGGTGGCCATCACCGAGCGGGACCCTTTGGAGAAAGGGGAAAGAAGGCTTTTAAACCTGGGGCACACCCTGGGGCACGCCCTGGAGGCCTACACCCGCCATGCCCTGCCCCACGGGGCCGCGGTGGCCTATGGCCTCCTCTACGCGGCCCTTCTGGGCCGGGCCCTGGGGGGCGAGGACCTGACCTCCTTAGCCCTCCGCCTCCTCCGGTGGCTCAGCCCACCCCCCCTGCCTTTCCTCCTTTGGGAAGATCTTCTCCCCTATCTCCTGAGGGACAAAAAGAAGCTCTCCCAAAGCCTCCACTGGGTGGTGCCCCTGGCCCCAGGCCGGCTTGTGGTGGAGCCCCTTCCCGAGGAAACCCTAAAGGAGGCCTTCGCCACCTGGCGGGGGGTCCTCGAGGACCTTGGTTTTTTTGACCAAACAAGTTAGTCTAATCTTCTTATGCGCAGGGTGAGCGTACATGAAGCCAAGGCCAAGCTCTCCCAACTTCTAGAGGCAGTGCGCCGGGGGGAGGAGATCGTCATCACCCGTTACGGCCGCCCCTTGGCCCGCTTGGAACCTTGGGAAAAGGGGGTAAAGCTAGGCATCCTAAACCACCTGGGGCCTGTAGATTGGGAAGCCTTCCACGCCCCCCTGCCGGAGGAGGAGTTAACGGCATGGGAGGGCTAAGGCTTCTCCTGGACACCCATACCCTCCTCTACGCCCTGATAGAACCCAAGCGCCTTTCCCCTCTCGCCAGAAGCTTGCTGGAGGACTCCCAAAACACCCGCCTGGTAAGCATGGCTTCCTTGTGGGAAATAGCCATCAAATCCCGGCTGGGCCGGTTTCCTCAGGGAGAGGCCGTACTGTCCGCTTATCCTGGCTGGCTGGAACCTCTGAAGGCCCGGGAACTCCCTATCCAAGGCCCCCATGCCCTCCTAGCCCCCACCCTTCCTGGAGACCACCGGGACCCCTTTGACCGCATGCTGGTAGCCCAAAGCCTCTTGGAAAGGGTTGTCCTCCTATCTCACGATGAAGCCCTGCGGGGCCTGGGCGCTTCCGTCCTGTGGTGAAAGGCCTAAAGCTCCACCCCTACCGGGCGGAGGACCCCGGCCTTGGCCTTGCCGAAGTCCAAGGGGAACTTCCCCACCTCGGTCTTCAGGACCACCAGGGCCAAGGGGATATCCTCCCCTTCCCAAGCCACGCCTTCACCCGTGGCCAAGGCCAGAGCCCGGGGGTCTTCCGGAAGAAGGGCCACCTCAGGGAGTTGGGGCCAAGGGAGGGTGGCGCCAAAGGCCAGGGCCAAGGCCTTGGCCGGGCGGAAGCGGCCCTTCTGCACCTGTCCCAGGTAGAGCCCAGGGGCTGGGGCCTTAAGGCCCGCCAAGGAAGGCATCTCCTCCGGGGCCAGGTAAAGGTGCCCCGAGCGCTCCCAGATGGGCCCCTCCAGCTCTAAACCCGCTTCCTTCAGAAAACCTCCCAGGGCCCTTCGGGCCTCCTGGCTCAAGGGGGGGATGCGCTCTTTGGGAGGCGTGCCCCAGGTGCCTCCCTCCTTACGGAAGCGGGCCAGAAAGTGGCCCTCCCCCTCCAGGCGGTGGGGCCAAAGGCGTGCGGTCTTCCTCAGCTCGGGGTGGCCATCCCCCCATTCCGGCACCCCCGGGGCAAAGAGGGGATGGTAGCGGGCCTCTTCTAAGTGGAATTCGGGGTGTTCCTTAAGAAAGTGGGCCACCACCCCCTCGTTCTCCTCAGGGGCAAAGGTGCAGGTGGAGTAGACCAGAACTCCTCCAGGCCCAAGAAGCCTGGCCGCCTGGGCTAGAAGGGCCTTTTGCACCTCAGAAGCCCTCCTGGGGGCCAAGGGCCCCCAGTGGCGGATGGCCTCCGGGTCCTTGCGGAACATGCCTTCGCCGGAACAAGGGGCATCCAGAAGGACCCGGTGGAAGTAGGCACCAAAGGCCTCGGCCAAGGCCTTGGGTGGGGCCTGGACCACGGCCGGCCCCGCCCCCCAGCGCTCCACGTTCTCCAGAAGGCCCCTAACCCGCTTGCCGTCCACCTCGTTGGCCACCAGAAGCCCTCTTCCCCCCATGCGGGCCAAGAGGTGAGTAGTCTTCCCCCCGGGGGCTGCCGCCAGGTCCAAAATCCGCTCCCCAGGTTGAGGGTCCAATAGCACCCCCACCGCCTGGGCGCTGGGCTCTTGGATGTAGTAAAGCCCAGCGTAGAAGAAGGGATGGGGCCCCGGCCTGGCCTCAGGGGGGTAGTAAAATCCTTCCGGACACCAGGGGATGGGCCTTAGGGGCCAGGGGGCAATCCTTTTCAAGTCCCCGGGAGAAAGCTTCAGGGTGTTCACCCTAAGGCCATAGCTCCTTTCCCCCTCCGTAAGGGCTCTTAGGAAAAGGGGAAACTCCTCCCCCAAAAGGGCCGCCATGCGGGAGAGAAAGGCCTTGGGCAACACCCGCGTACCCTAGCACGAAAAGCCCCCCAGGCTCAAGGGCCCTTTCCGGCTAAAATGCCCCTTGGGCACGACGGCCCCCGCGGGAAAAGGTAGACACGGGAAGGAAAGGCGTCCCAACCATGATTCAAGCCATCGGCACCGATTTGGTGGAGATCGAGAGGGTGCGGAAACTCCTTAAGCAGCACGGGGAGAAAGCCTTAAGGAGGCTTTTCACCCAGGAAGAGTTGGACTACGCCCTCCGCCACCAAGACCCCGTCCCGAGCCTAGCAGCCCGGATCGCCGCCAAGGAGGCCTTCCAGAAATGCTGGCCCGAGGGCCTTTCCTGGAAAGAGGTCTGGGTGGGGATGGAGGGGAGAAAACCGGTTCTACGCTTTGCCCCACAGCTCCAAGCCCGCCTTGGAGCCCAGGGCCTAGTGCCCCACCTTTCCCTAAGCCACGAAAGGGGCTATGCCCTGGCGCTGGTAGTCCTGGAGGCTAGGGCACCAGGCGCAGGATAAGGGCGTAGGTGTAATGTTCCCCTCTTCCCGCTGCCAAAGCCCCCTGGATCATGTTCCAAAGGACCAGAACCAAAAGGGCCAAGGCCAAAGGAAGGGCTACCACTAGCCCCACCACGGTGATGGCCAGGAGGAAAAGGGCCAGGCCGTAAAGGGTGTAGCTGATCTGGCCGTTTAGGGATTCCTTGGCGTGGGCCTGAACAAAGGGGCTCTTGGGACCCCATAGGAGTATGGCCAGCGGCAGGAGGATCTGGCCAATGAGGATGAAGTACCCCACCAGAGGAGCTAGGTGGGCCACCGCCGCCCAGGTGCGCTCTGGATCCGTCAAGGGGGTGGGTTGTTCCATGGGACTAGTCTACCCCGAACCCCTTTAGGCCACCTCCTCGGCCTCCTCCTCTCGGATGCGAATAGGCCCCTGCTTTTCAGGCCTTAGGCCCACCTTGTCCTGGTAAAAGGCCCGGATGGCCTCAAAATCCCGCCTCAGGTCCCCGCTGGGCCAGAGGTAGCCGCCAATCCCGATCTCCTTTTTGCGGAAGTCCACGTAGCCCAAGGCAATGGGAACCCCCGCCCTGAGGGCCATGTAGTAAAAACCCGAACGCCAATAAGGCGCCCTCCCCCGGGTGCCCTCAGGGGTGATGAGGATGGCGATTTCCTCTTCCTGCCGGAAGATCTCCGCCACGCCCTCCACCAGGTTGTTCCGGCGAGACCGATCCACCGGGATGCCGCCCAGGAGCCGCAAGAGCCAGCCCAAGGGGGGACGGAAAAGCTCCTTCTTCCCGAGCCAACGGGCGCGGATGCCCAAGGCCAAAAGGGCGAGAAGCCCCACCAAAAAGTCCCAGTTGGAGGTGTGGGGCGCACCGATCAACACGTATTTCCTGCTGGGGGGCGGGGGCATGTGGTACCGCCACCCCAAGGCTTTGAGGACCAAGCCCGCAAGCTGCCGCATACTCCGGAAGTATACCCTTTGTGCTACACTGAGAAAAGGCGGGGTGGGGGCTTCCCCACCCTTATTTGCTGGGGTGAAGATGCATAAGGTGGTCATCGTAGGCCGGCCCAACGTGGGCAAATCCAGCCTCTTCAACCGCCTCCTGGGCAAAAGGAGCGCGGTGGTGGCCGATGTTCCCGGGGTCACCCGCGACCTCAAGGAGGGCGTGGTGGAAAGCGACCAGGGCCGCTTCCTCCTGGTGGACACCGGGGGGCTATGGTCGGGGGACCGCTGGGAGAAGAAGATCCAGGAAAAGGTGGACCAGGCGCTAGAGGACGCCGAGGTGGTCCTCTTCGCCGTGGACGGCCGCTCGGAGCTCACCCAGGCGGACTACGAGGTGGCGGAGTACCTGCGCAAAAAGGGCAAGCCCGTGATCCTGGTGGCCACCAAGGTGGACGACCCCAAGCACGAGCTTTACCTGGGCCCTCTTTACGCCTTGGGCTTTGGCGACCCCATCCCCACCTCCAGCGAACACAACCGGGGAATGGAGGAGCTCCTCGAGGCCATCTGGTGCAAACTTCCCGTAAGGCACATTGAGTCCGAGCCTGAGGTGGCGGGCATCCGGCTCGCCATCGTGGGCCGGCCCAATGCCGGGAAAAGCAGCCTTCTCAACGCCATCCTGGGGGAAGAGCGGGTCATCGTCTCCGAGGAACCCGGCACCACCCGAGACGCCATTGACGTCCACTTCACCTTCCGCGGGCAACCCTTCGTCCTGGTGGACACCGCCGGCATCCGCAAGCGCCCGGAAACCCTGGTGGAGGAGCTGGCCATCCGGCGAAGCCTTAAGGCCATAGAGGAGGCCGACGTGGTCCTTCTGGTCCTAGACCCCTTCCAGGTGGGGGACCGGGAGCTCAAGCTGGCCAACCACGCCCTGGAAAAGGGGAAACCCGTGCTCTTGGTCATCACCAAGTGGGACCTGGTGAGGAAGGAGGAGGCCCCCAAGGTGCGCCGGGAGCTTAAGGAAAAGCTTGCCCATCTGGAGCATCTGCCCCGGGTGTACACCTCCGCCTTCACCAAGCAGAACCTGGAGAAGATCTTCAGCGAGGCGGTGCGCCTCTTTGGGCTCAACCATACCCGGATCCCCACCACCGAGCTCAACCGTTGGCTTTCCGTCTGGACGGCCAAGGTGCAACTCCCTAACTTCAAGGGCAAACCCTTGAAAATCTTTTACGCCACCCAGCCCCAGGTGGCCCCGCCCACCTTCGTCTTCTTCGTGAACCACCCCGAGTTCGTGACCCGGGCCTTTGAAAACTACCTGAGAAACCGCGTGGGTGAGGACCTGGGCCTTAAAGAGGTGCCCTTCCGCTTGGTCTTCCGCGGACGGAGGGAGGAAGGCTAAAGGCGGCCAGGGGTGAGGGCCGCCTCGAGGCCCCCAGCACATCCGAGGTCCAACCCAAAAGAAGCGCACCACATCGGCCAAGACCTCGGGGCCCCCACCCTGAGGAGGAGCACCACCCCAGCCCGGCTTAAGGTGGCAGGATCAGCCAGAGGCCGAAGGATCTGGGCCGTCCTGGGCCAAAAGCGCCCCTAAGCCCTCCACGGCCCCCATCCTTAGGGAGAGGTGGGCCAAGGGGGTAAGGGGGGTGGGCTCGGGGTTAATCTCTATCAGGTAGGCCCCACCAACATAGGCGATGCGGCCCAAGGAGGCGGCGGGCTCCACCTCGGCGCTGGTGCCCACCACCAGAGCCACATCCGCCTGGGAAAAGGCCTCCTGCGCCCTTTCCCAGGCCCCTTCCGGCAGAAGCTCCCCAAACCAAACCACGTCGGGCCGGGCCCTACGCCCGCAAAGGGGGCAGAAGGGAGGAGGGGTAAAGGGGTCGGGAAGGGGGAATCTGTGCCCGCAGGCCTCGCACCGGGCCCTAAGGATGTTGCCGTGAAGCTCCACCAGGTTATGGCTTCCCGCCAGGCTGTGGAGGCCATCCACGTTCTGGGTGACCAGGAGAAAGGCCCCACCCCGCGCCAGGACCTCCTCCTCGAGGCGCACCAGGGCCAGGTGGGCAGGGTTGGGTTTGGCCTCCCGCACCTTAGCGATGCGCCAGGCGTACCACTCCCAGACCTTTTGCGGGTTCCTGGCGTAGGCCTCCGGGGTGGCGTAGTCCAGGGGGTTGAACTCCTTCCAAAGCCCCTCGGCGTCGCGGAAGGTGGGGATGCCGGAAGGCTTGGAGATGCCCGCCCCCGTCAGGACCGCTACCCTTTGGGCCTTCTTGAGCCTGGACTGGGCCTGCCGTAGTTCCATGGGGCCTTCCCCTCCAGGAGTATTCTAGAAGCCATGGCCACCCCCTTGAGGCTCTTCACCCCCGAGGCCATGCGGGAAGCCGACGGGAAGGCGGTGGAGATGGGCTACCCCTCCCTCCTCCTCATGGAGTGGGCGGGGATGAAGGCGGCATGGGTCTACCGGAAGCTTTTTGGAAACCGGCCCGCCGTGGTCCTGGCCGGCAAAGGCAATAACGGCGGGGACGGGCTGGTCCTGGCCCGGCACCTCTTTCTAGAGGGGGTACCGGTGCGGGTCTATGCGGCGGAAGGCCAAGGGGGGGATGCCCTCTCCGCACGGCAAGCCCTTCTGGCCCAGGGGCTAGAGATCCGCCCCCTCGAGGAGGCCCTTTGGAACCGGGAGGAGGTTCTGGTGGATGCCCTCTTCGGCACCGGGCTGAAAGGGCCCCTGGAAGGCTTCTATGGCGGCCTGGTGGACAGGATGAACGCCTCTGGGCTTCCCATCCTGGCCCTGGACCTGCCCTCGGGGCTTCCCTTCTTCCCCCATGTGCGGGCCACGGCCACCGTGACCTTCGCCGCCTTCAAACCCCCCCATTTCCTCAAGCGAGAGGCCTGCGGGCAACTCTTCCTGGCGAATATCGGCCTCCCTAAAGCCCTCCTAGAGCGGGAGGACCTCCCCGAGATCGCTACCCCAGAGGGGCTTCTTCCCCTCCTGCCCAAGCGCCCCCTCACGGCCCACAAGGGCAGCGTGGGCCGGGTGGGAATCCTGGGGGGCTTTCGTGGCGAAGGCCTCCGCTACGCTGGGGCCCCGGTGCTGGCCGCCCTGGGGGCCTACCGCATGGGGGCGGGGCTGGTGCACCTGGTGGCCCCTGAGGGCACACCCTTAGAGCCCCTCGAGGCGGTCTTCCACCCTGTCCAGGCGCCTGCCTTGCCGTCCATGCGGGTGGAGGCCCTGGCGGTGGGCATGGGCGGGGGGCCCTGGGGCAGGGAGTGGGCGCTAGAGGCCCTAAAGGCCCGTCTCCCCACCGTCTTGGACGCCGACGCCCTTCACCTCGAGGTGGCCGAGGCCTACCGGAAGGCGGGCGTCCCCGCCGTCCTCACCCCCCATGCGGGGGAGGCGGGGAGGCTCCTTGGGGCTTCTCCCGAGGAGGTGGCGAAGGACCCCCTGGGGGCGGCCCGGGCCCTGGCGGAGCGGACAGGGCTCACCGTGGTCCTCAAGGGGAACCCTACGGTGGTGGCGGAAGGCGGGCGGCTTTCCCTGAACTCCACGGGCAACCCCGCCCTGGCCACGGGGGGGACGGGGGACGTGCTGGCAGGCGCCATCGCCGCCCTGCTGGCGGCGGGGCTTAGGCCTTTTGACGCGGCACGGCTTGGGGTCTATCTCCACGGCCTGGCCGGGGACCTCCGGGCCGGGGAAAAGGGGGTGGGGCTCCTCGCCCGGGAGGTGGCGGAGGCTCTTCCCCGGGCGCGGAGGCTTTTGGAAGGAGGGCAGGCGCCCTGGCCCTTTTCCCGGGTATGAGCGCCTCCTCCTGCCCTCATTCAGCGGATAACCTTACCCTCGGCCTTGCTATATGAGTAGAAAAGGAGCTCGCCCAGGAAAAGCCCCAAAAAATACGGGGTACCGGCGGGTCCTTGAAGGAAACGGGTCCAGTACCCCGGGCTAACCAGCTCAACGAAATAACCAACCGCCAAAGTGGCTGCTAGGAGAGCCACCACTTCTTTCCTGTTCGTTAAGCGCACCTGCCCAAGGGAGACATAGTCCAACAGGGCCCCGGAGATAACCCCAAGGGCAAAGGTAGCGGGTCCGAGGACACCCTCAAACCGGAGGGCTAAGAGCCCTAGCCCAACAGAAATGCCCAAGGCTAGCGTTCTCTTTGCAAGACCCCAAAGCCTTTGAAATCTATCCATAGCAGCACCTCCTACCTACAAACATTTTGGCAAACCTCGGTACAAACAATTCGCGAAACGGCCTCGCAAGACCACGCACCCCCAACGCGCCTACAAGCATACTCAACAACCGGTCGGCAAACCTGTCGACAGACAAGGAAGCAGACAGGATTGAGGCTTGATCCACCTCCGCCACCCCCGCCATCCCCCGGATCCAGACAAGGCTGGGCGCCACAGCTGAGGGGCGAAACCTGCTCCTCCACCCCCGCTTTCTCAAAAGGTTTCACCATCTCATCGCCCGGCAATGGGCAAGAAGGCCCTTCTTGAGGGAAGGGCATGGCCTGAGCCATGGCCACCGGCAAACCCAAGACCATAAACACAAGCCCTCCTAGCGTGGCCAGCTTCATTGCACCACCTTCACCCCTAAGATAGGGCTTCTTCTTCTTCTTCTTGTCAAGACCCCAGAAAGCTCCTGGTATTCTGGGGGCGGTGTAGGACGTATGGATCACCCAACCCGCCTCTATGTCCCCGCCACCCTGGCCAACCTGGGCTCGGGGTTTGACGCCTTGGGGGTGGCCCTGGACCTCTACCTGGAGGTGGAGGCCGAGCCCGCCCGGGAGGTGGCGGAGGCTCTTCCCCGGGCGAGGCGGCTCCTCCAGGAAGGGAGGGTGCCCCCAGCCTTCCTCCTGCGCTAGTCCGTCCTCCTCACCCTTGCGGCATCCTCGGCCGGCGTACCGGGCTAAAAAGGAGCAGGGCCAATAGGACACCAGCAGAGAAGGGCTCTGCGGCCAAATAGCCCGCCCAGCGAGCTAAAGCCCCAGAAGAAACGATCTTTGAAGGCAGCTTCCTGCCTTATCAGTGCCCGGATTGAAGATAGGCAGCCCAGATCATTCCGAGAAGAGCGCTGGCATAAGGTAGGCCTATGCGCCTATAGGCAAACCAGAGGGTCAGGAGGAGGCAAAACACCACGAAAACGTCCCCGGTTTCAAGCCTCTCATTGCGAAAAAGATCATCAAAAACGGAGAGCCACAGCTTAAATTGCAGCGCTGCTAAAGAAGAGTAGAAAGCAATGTCTACCAAAGTCCGAAACCTTTCGCTTAGCGAACGCAATACGTTTGGCATCTCTCCTCCTGCCTCGGGGTGCAAACTTGCTGCCAGTCATAGGCAGTGCACACAAAGGCTGTTAATGCACAGACCGCCTTTCCCCTGGGATCTGTGGTCCAATAAACACATGTCGCAGCAAAGGCTGCGCAAACCCATCGCCACACGCAATCGTTGACCGTTATAGTCTCACACACTCGAAACACGCCCTGGGCGAAAAAGAAGCAGGGCCAAGACGACCCCTATAGCGTAGGGCTCCACGGCCATATCGCCCAGGCGACGGGCAAAAGTCCCAGGAAATACCAAATCAAGGAAGAGGTAAAAGAGAATTACGGCAAAGAGGGAGAAGACCAAGGCTTTCGGGAGGTTAAGGACCACGCCCTTACCCAAGCCCAGGTAGAAGGCCAAAATCGCACCCAAGCCCAACAGCAGCTGCAACCCACCCCAAATGCCCTTCTGTTCAAGAAGAAACGCAAGAACCGTGAAAATCACAAATAGCCCAAATGAGAGGAGTCTTTTTGGGACTTCTCGGTTCCGAAAGGCCATCCCAACACCCCCCTTCACCTGCACTGCATCTCACACACCTCACGGCACTCATTATAAACAATCACCCTACAAGCGGGTTGCCAAAGGGGAGGGACAGGGGTGCAAACGATTTGCTGGACAGGAACGCATACAAGCCGGCAAACGATGGAACAGATAGGGTTGCTCCCACCTCCACCGCCCCCACCGCTTCCGTTTCCCGGATCTAAGCATGCTTCGGGCCCACAAAGAGGAACGAATGCGCCCCCAGAGTCCGGACGGAAGCTCTCGGACGTGGTTAGCGCCTCGCAGGATGCCTGGGAAACTCCGGCCTGGTACAAAGGTGTTTCCCGCCCGAAAGCCACAGGCAAACCCAAGGTTAGGAGCAGAAGCCCTCCTAAGATTGCTGCTTTCATTGCACCACCTTCACCCCTAAGATAGGGCTTCTTCTTCTTCTTGTCAAGACCCCAGAAAGCTCCTGGTATTCTGGGGGCGGTGTAGGACGTATGGAATCCTCAGCCCGCCTCTATGTTCCCGCCACCCTGGCCAACCTGGGCTCGGGGTTTGACGCCTTGGGGGTGGCCCTGGACCTCTACCTGGAGGTGGAGGCCGAACCCAGCCAGGAGGACACCTTCTCCTACGAGGGCGAAGGCCGGGTGCAGGGCACGGACAATCTCATCCATCAGGGTTACCGGGCGGGGATGGAGGCCTTGGGCCTCCGCCCTGAACCCCTGAGCATCCGCGCCTTCAACCCCATCCCCCTAGCCCGGGGGATGGGAAGCTCCTCCGCCGCCTTGGTGGCGGGGGTGGCCCTAGCGGACCGGCTTTCGGGGGGAAGGCTTGGGCGGGAAGGGGTTTTCCGGGTAGCCGCCATCCTGGAAGGCCACCCCGACAACGTGGCCCCAGCGGTATACGGGGGGTTCGTGACGGCCCTAGCCGATCCCCCCCTGGCCATTCCCTTGCCCAGACCCGAAGGGGTCTTTTTCGTGCTGGCGGTACCGCCCTATGAGGTGCCCACCCCCCTGGCCCGGGCGGCCTTACCGGAGATGATCCCTTTGGCCGACGCCGTCTACAACCTGGCCCGAAGCGCCCTTTGGCCAGCAGCCCTCTACTCGGGAAGGCTTGAAGCCCTACGGGAAGCCTGCCAAGACCGCCTGCACCAGCCCCACCGGGCCCACCTGATGCCGGGGGTTTTAGAAGCCATAAAGGGGGCCCTAGACGCCGGGGCCCTGGCGGCCTTTGTGGGCGGGGCCGGGCCCACCCTGGCGGCCTTGGCGCAGGAGGAAGATATAGAAAGGGTGGCCCGGGCCCTCGAGGCCTACCGGGGAGATGGGCGCACCTTGGTCTTGCGGATAGGGGAGGGATACTTCTGGAAGGAAACCTGAAGGCCATTCCCCTGGTGGAGCTATTGGAGCTCATCCATGGGCATGGGCGCTCCGGGGTCTTGGAGTTCTCCGTGGGTTACCTACCCCTTTCCCTGCGCTTCACCGGGGGGGAGGTGGTGGGGGCAGCCATTCTGGACTGGGAGGGCCTCGAGGCCCTCTTCAGCTTCCCCCTGCATCCCCAAGAAGGGGTGTTCCGCTTCCAGGTAACCCCACCCACCGCAGATAGACCCCTGATGCCCTTCTCCGCCCTTTTGGGGGAGTGGGCCCGGGTGAACGACGAGTGGGACCGGTTCCGCACCCTGGTGGACTCCCCCAGCCGGGTCCTGGAGGCCATACGCCCAAGGCCCCCTTACGAGGTCTTCCAGGGAGGAAAAAGCGTGCGGGCCGCCGCCAAGGCCTGGGGGGTCCCCCTCCTCATCGCCATGGAACGGGCCTATATGGGGGTGAGGGAAGGGGACCTTTACCCCCTTCGCCGCTACGCTTGGTATGCCCTGCGCATCAAATACCAGGGGAAAAAGGGCAAGACCCTGGAGGAGTTCGGTCAACTCCAGGCCCTCCTGGACGGCAGCCGCAACCTGGGGGAGGTCATCGCCTCGGGGGTGCCCGTGGGCCTGGTGCGCCGCTACCTGGTGCAGGCCCTGGCCTCAGGGGAGCTGGCCCCTCCGGGCCGGGGCTGGCTCCTTCGCGACCTCACCTGGGAGATGGAAGGGGAAGAGGGAACCTAGAGGCCGTCCCTAGGCCCTGGGCCCCAAACGACCCTACCCCCTGGCCTCGCCAAGGGGGGTAGCCCTACTTTTTCTTGCGCGGACGGTACTTGCCGTAGGTGCCCCGCCAGATCTTGCCCCTACGGGTGCGACGGTCGCCTTTGCCCATCCTCTTCCTCCTAGGCGCTCACGGCAGAAAGGAACTTCTGCACCTTGCGCATCAGCCGGGACTTCCTGCGGGAAGCCGCGTTCTTGTGCAAGGTAGAGCCCTTGGCCGCCTTATCTATAAGGCTTTGCGCCTGGCGCAGGATCTTCACGGCTTCCTCCGCCTTGCCCTCCTGCGCCAAGAGAACGGCCTTCTTGCTCAGGGTCTTGATGGCCGACTTCTTGGCCTTGTTGCGGAGCCTGCGCTTCAAGGACTGCCGGTGCCGCTTGAGAGCGGAAAGGTTCTTCTTAGGCTTCTTCTGCGCCATCGTTCTCCCCTCGTGCCCCTTAGGGGCAGACCAGGCCTAAGTGTAGCACACCCCCACTCTAAGGGGCAAACTTGGTGGCCACCCAGTCGTAGCGCACCTGGCCCTTGGCCCCTTGGAGCTGGAAACGGAGGAGATACTCCCCAGGGCTTACCGGGAAGCGCACCTCCTCCTGGAAGCCACCGGTGTACACCTTCTCCCCCACCACCCGGCCATCCTTGAGAAGGCTAAGGGAAAGCCGGCCTTCCTTTAAATCCCCCGTCACCTTGACCTTTACCGTATCGTAAAGGCCGGTTACCCGAAGGGGATACTTGGCCTCCCCGGTATAGTTCCAGTAGAAAACCGGCAAGAAGGGCGGATAGCCCAAGGCCAGGCCATACCGCTCCGCATACCAGTAAAGGCCCAGGGCCATGACGGCCAAAAAGAGCAGGGTCCGCATTGGCTTCAGTATACTTGGGCTCATGGCGGGTAGCGACACCAGGCTTTCCCCGGAAGAGGCCCTGGCCCTCCTCAAGCGGGGGTCGGAGGAGATCATCCCTGAGGAGGAACTGCTTGCCAAGCTAAAGGAAGGCCGGCCCTTGGTGGTGAAGCTGGGGGCCGACCCCACCCGGCCCGACCTGCACCTGGGGCATGCGGTGGTCTTGAGGAAGATGCGCCAGTTCCAGGAACTAGGGCACAAGGTGGTGCTCATCATCGGGGATTTCACCGGCATGATCGGGGATCCTTCGGGCCGGAGCAAAACCCGGCCCCCCCTTACCCTCGAGGAAACCCGGGGAAACGCCAAGACCTACGTGGAGCAGGCGGGGAAAATCCTTAGGCAGGAGCCCCACCTCTTTGAGCTGCGCTACAACTCCGAGTGGCTGGAAGGCCTCACCTTCAAGGAGGTGGTGCGCCTCACCTCCCTCATGACCGTGGCCCAGATGCTGGAAAGGGAGGACTTCAAGAAGCGCTACGAAGAGGGCATCCCCATCTCCCTGCACGAGTTCCTCTACCCCTTCGCCCAGGCCTACGACTCCGTGGCCATCCGCGCCGACGTGGAGATGGGGGGCACGGACCAACGGTTCAACCTCCTGGTGGGCCGGGAGGTGCAACGGGCCTACGGCCAGCCGCCCCAGGTGGCCTTCCTCATGCCCCTCCTGGTGGGCCTGGACGGGCGGGAGAAGATGAGCAAGAGCCTGGACAACTACATCGGGGTAGCGGAACCCCCCGAGGTGATGTTCAAGAAGCTCATGTGGGTGCCGGACTCCCTTTTGGCCAGCTACTTCCGCCTCCTCACGGACCTCGAGGAAAGGGAGATCCAAGCCCTCCTCCAGGCGGGCCCCGTCCCCGCCCACCGGGTCCTGGCCCGCCTCCTCACCGCCGCCTACGCCCTCCCCACCATCCCTGCCCGCATAGACCGTGCCTTTTACGAGAGCCTGGGCTATGCCTGGGAGGCCATGGGCCAGGACAAGGGGGTGGGGCCAGAGGCAGTGCGCCAGGCGGAGGAGCGCTACGACCGGGTGGCCAAGGGGGCCATCCCGGAAAGCCTTCCCGAGGTGGTCATCCCCGCCTCGGAGCTCAAGGAGGGGCGGATCTGGGTGGCCAGGCTCTTCACCCTGGCGGGCCTCACCCCTTCCAACGCCGAGGCCAAACGGCTCATCCAGAACCGGGGCCTAAGGCTGGACGGGGAACTGGTAGAGGATGTGGCCCTGGAGGTGGACCTCTCCCGCCCCCGGGTCCTACAGCGGGGCAAGGACCGCTTCGTGCGGGTGCGGCTTGCGGACTAGGCGCCCTCCATGGGCCTTAGGGGCACCTCGTGCCCGGTGGCGTAGAGGGTGTCCCCTTGGGCCTCGAGGCGCAAGCGGGGCAAGGGGTAGCGGGGTGGCCCGTAGACCGCCTTCCCCCCAAGAAGGGGGTCAAAGGCCCCAAAGTGGCAGGGGCAGCCTAGGAAGGGCCTCTCGTAGCGGAAGTTGTAGAGGATAGAGGCCGCCTCGGGGTCGGGGACGTAGTTCACGGTGCACCCCTGGTGGGTGCAGATGCGGCTTAGGGCCAGGTAGTGCTCCCCTTCCAGGGAAAGCCCCCCCAAAACGGGCTCCGGTAGGCGCAGGAGGAAGGCTTTTAAGGGCCCCAAGGGCAAGGGGTACTCAAAGGCCTTGGCCTGCCACACCCTAAGCTCCCCCCGCCGGGCCACCGCCACCCTTGGCCCTTCCTTCCACACGGGTTCCCCTACCCCAGGCCTTGCGCGGAAGCGGAGGTTGTAGGTACGTACCCCCAACCACAGGAAAAACCCCCCCGCCACCGCCACAGGGACGTAGAAGATGAGGTCCCGCCGCTTCATAGGCTAGACAGGTAGTCCAGAAGGGCCTTCAGCTCTCCCTCGTCCAAGGGCACCGCCGGCATCTGGCCCCGGCCCTTCAGCACGATCTCCCTCACAGCCTCCGGAACCCTCAGGATGGGGTTTCCCTGGAGCTTAGGCCCAAGGCCCCCTTGCGCCTCTGCCCCATGGCAGGCGGCGCAACGGGCCTGGTAGACGCTCTTCCCATCCTTCCCCCCCTGGGCCTGGGCCCGGGCCATGGCGATGAGGCCCTCCACCCTCTCCCGGGCCTCCCCCCCCACCTCCAGGTACTTCTCCCAGGCGGCGATGGCCTCCTGCATCTCGCCCTTTTGGAAGTAGAGGTTCCCCAGGAAAAGCCAGCCCTCCGCCGCCTTGGGGTCCGCGTGCTGGGCGATCTCTAGGAACATCTCCGCCTCATCGGGCCTCCCCCCCATG
Source organism: Thermus albus (assembly GCF_022760855.1). Lineage (NCBI taxonomy): Bacteria > Thermotogati > Deinococcota > Deinococci > Thermales > Thermaceae > Thermus > Thermus albus. The sequence continues at coordinate 89,677 of NZ_JAKTNR010000003.1, read as the reverse complement.
AAAAGGAGGATCCCCACCCGGCGCACCGCCTCCACGTTCCTAGGGTCCTTCTTGAGGACCTCCAGGTAAGCCTCCGCCGCCTGGTCCAAGGCCTGGAGCTCATAGGCCCGCCTCCCCCAGGCCAGAAGGTCCGCCACCTCCCCGGTGCGCTTGGCCTTGTCCTGCAGGGCCTTAAGCTCCCGCGCTTCGGCCCTGGCGGTCACCGTGGTCTCCCCGGGAAGCCTGGGCAGGGTGTAGCGCCAAAGCCCCACCCCCAGGAGGACCACCACCCCCAGGGCCAAGGCCACCGGCCACGGGTTAAGGGGACGGGGCTCTGGGGGGCGCCAGCCCTCTAAGGCCCTTTCCAACCCCACCATCCGGGCCAAGGCCAGCTTCTTCTCCTCCCCCTCCAGGTTTTGCACCTCTTCCTTAAGGACCTCCAACTCCCTTAGGAGCTCCTCCCGCCTAGGGGGCTCGGGGAAGGGCTCCTTGGGGCCCCAAAGGGGCCGTAGGGCCAGGAAAAGCCCCAAGAGAAACAGGGCCAAAAAGATAAGGGTGGGAATCATTGGGGCTCCTTCAGGCGGCGCTCCGCCTCCTCCAATAGCTCCGGGGGCAGGGGCTTCTTGGGGCGGAAGTAGGCGAAAAGCCCCAGGCCCAAAAGGATCAGGCCCAATACCGGCAACAGCCAGACCCAAAGGGTTACCCCCCGTTTGGGAGGCTCGTAGAGGATCCACTCCCCATACCGGTCCACAAAGAAGGCCTTGATCTCGTCCTTGGTCTTGCCCTCCCCTAGCATCTCGGCGATGAGGCGGCGCATCTCCACCGCCACGCCGGAGTTGCTCTCCGCCGCCGACTCCCCTTGGCACACGGGGCAGCGGAGCTCTCGGGCGATGGCGAAGACCTCAGGGGAAAGGTCGGGGGGCGGGGAGGCGGGGCTTTCCTGGGCCAAGACCCCCAGGGCCAGGAGGAGGAAAACCCAAACCCCCATAACGGCCTGCCAGCGATTCACCGCAGCACCTCCTTCAAATACTTCTCCAAGGTAGCCTCGTCTATGGCCCCCGCATGCCGGACCACTACCCGGCCTTCCCCATCTATAACAAAAGTTTCCGGCACCCCGTACATCCCGTAGTCCACCCCCACCCGGCCTCGAGGGTCAAACACTTGGGGGAAGGTGAGGCCAAACTGCTGGATGAAGCGCAGGGCCTCCCCTTCCTTGTCCTGGGTGTTGATGCCCAGGAAGAGTACCTGGTCCTTATACCGGCGCCAGGTGGCCTCGAGGACCGGGGCCTCCTCGTAACAAGCAGGGTAGCACCAGCTGGCCCAGAAGTTTAGCACAATGGGCTTTTTCCCTAGGTAATCGGAAAGCCTTAGGGCCTCCCCCCACTCTTCCCGGTAAGGGGGAAGGACCGGCAAGGTGAAGTCCGGAGCCGGACGGCGCTCCTGGGCCAGCACCGAGGGGAGCTCCTTGGGGTTGCGCTGCATCCCCCAGTAGAAAAGGCCTCCCAGGGCCAGGACCAAAAGGAGCCAAAGCCAGTTTCTCACGCTGCTCCCCATGGGAAGCCTCACGCCGGGCTCACCCCCTCGAGCTCCGCCCGTTTAACCACCGGCCACAGGATGTAGAGGGTCCCCAAGGCTAAAAGCGACCCTGCCACCCACATCCAAAAGACCATGGGGGTGACGATGAGCCGGATGGAGGCCCACTCCCCCTTTTCCCGGTCAAAGTCCATGAGGAGGAAGTAGTAGTCGTTGCCTGGGGTATAGACCACCCTAGGGGCCGGTAGGGGGGCGTTCATCTGAGGGTAGAAGTGAAGCCTGGGCCGCACCTCCCCGAAGCGGTCCGTGCGCAAGGAAGCCTCCACGGCAAACCGCCTTCCCTCGTCCAGGGCCCGCACGCCCAAAAACTCCATGCGCACCCCCCCCACCTCCCAGGCCTGGCCCCGGTAAAGGGTCTTCTCGCTTTCCAAGCGGTAGGTCTGGCTGAAGACAATGCCAAGCCCCATGAGGGCCACGGCAAAGTGCACCACCAAGCTCCCCACCCGCCTGCGGTTCTCCAAGAAGCCCCATGGGGAAAGCCCCGCCTTCACCCGGGCCAGGACCCCCTCCCGCACTAGGAGGAGGATGGCGGCCGTGTTGTAGAGGAAAAGCCCCACCGCCAAGGAGGCCCCCAAGGTGCAGTCCCGAAGGAGTCCCCCCAAGGTGCCCAAAAGGAGAACCCCCAGGAGGAGGTAAAGGTTGCGGAACACCTCCGCCCTAGGCCTCCGCCAAGGCAAGAGGGGCCCCACCCCCATGAGGAGGAGGATCCCCGCCCCTATGGGTGCGGAAACCTGATTGAAAAAGGGCGCCCCCACGCTCACCTTGGCCCCGGCAAAGGCCTCCACCAACAGGGGGTAAAAGGTGCCCAACACCACCACCAAGGCCCAGCCGGCGAAGAAAAAGGCCCCCAAGAGCAAGGCCCCCTCCCGGGAAAGGGGCCGGAAGACCACGGTGTCCCGCACCTCCCGGCTCACCCGGGAAAGGAGGCCCAAGCCCAAGGCGGTGAAGAAGAGGAAGGCCCCCAAGAAGGCGGGCCCCACCGGCCCCTCGGCGAAGGCGTGCACCGACTGGATCACCCCGCTACGGGTGAGGAAGGTGCCCAGCACCGTGGCGGCAAAGGCTAGGGTGACAAAGGCGAAGTTCCAAGCCTTGAAAGCCCCCCGGGTCTCCTGGACGATGGCGGTGTGCAAGAAGGCAGTGGCCAAAAGCCACGGGATGAAAGAGGCGTTTTCCACCGGGTCCCAGGCCCAGTACCCACCCCAGCCCAGGACCTCATAGCTCCACCACATCCCCGCCACCTTACCCGCGGTGAGGAAGCCCCAGGCGATCAGGGTCCACCAGCGGGTCTCCCCCACCCAGGTTTGGTAGCGGCGCACCACCATGGCCGCTACCGCATAGGCAAAGGGCACGCTGAGGCCCACGAAGCCCAGGTACATGAGGACCGGGTGGACCGCCATCATCCAGTGGTTCTGCAGGAGGGGGTTGGGCCCAGTGCCGTCCGCCGGGGGGTTGGGGAGGGTCTGGAAGGGACTGGCGATGGTGGCCATGACCCCGAAGAAGAAGACCTGGATGCCGAAGAGCACCGCCAGCACCAAGGAGGCCCGCCAGGGGTCCAGGGGCTTGCGGCTAGCCAGGAAGGTGTAAAGGGTCTGCAGGAGCCCCCAAAGGAGGATGCTCCCCTCGAGGGCCGCCCAGGGGGTTACCAGGGTGACCCAAAGGGGGTCCTGGACCGAGTGGTTGCGGGCCACGTAGGCCACGCTGAAGTCATGGGTGAGGAGGGCCCATTCCAGGGCTAAGAAGGCAGCCAAAGCCGCCAAGAAGGCAGGGGCCACCAAAGCCTTGGCCCCTCTTAAAAAGCGCCCGTCCCCTTGGTGGTAGGCGAGAAGGGAAAGGGCCAGGCCCAGGAGGCTAAAGGCTAGGGCCAGGCTCACACCCAGGTTGCCAAGAAGGGCTGGGGTCATTTGGCCTCCTCAATCAGCTTGCGCACTTCCTCCGGGGTCCAGCCCGCCTTGGGCGCCTGGTAGGTTTCCGAGTGCTTTACCAAGAGATTGGTCCCGTGGAAGACCCCTTCCCCAAAGCGTCCTTCCACCACCACCCCCTGCCCCTCCTTGAACATGCCCGGAGGTGTACCCTTGTGCACCACCGGCACCTCCGCCACCCCGTCGGTGAGGATAAAGCGCAGCTCCAGCTGGTCCTTGTCGTAGCGGACCGTCCCCTCCTTCACCAAACCCCCCAAGCGCACGGGGCGGTTTTGGTAGCGGGCCTGGTCCTGGAGGTACTCGGAGGGGGTGAGGAAGTAGACCAGGTTCTGGCCCAAGCCGCCAAAGATGAGGTAGGCCAAGGCCCCCAGGATCAGCAAGAGGCCGATCAAGTACTTCGCCTTCATCGCGTCCTCCGGTAACGCCAAAAGAGGTAGGCCAGGTAGCCGAAGACCGTGAGGTAGGTGAGGGCGTAGACCCAGGTGACGAAGACCTCGCTCATGCCTCCTCCTTGCGGGCCTCCATGGCAGCCAATAGGGAGCGGAAACGGACAAAGCCCAGGTAGAGGAGGGTGAAGACGAAGAGGTTGAAAAGCAAGGCCTGAAGCATGGCCGGGTCCATGTGGATCTTGCCGGTGGTGAGGTCTATGGACTGGGTCTGGTGCAGGCTTCGCCACCACTTCACCGACATGTAGCTGATGGGCACGTTGATGAAGCCCAGGATGCCCACCGCCGCCGCCGCTTTTCTCCGCAGCTCGGGGTCCTCTATGGCCCCCCTAAGGAGGAAGTAACCCACATAGACGGCGAAGAGGATGGCGGTGGTGGTAAGCCGGGGCTCCCAGGTCCAGTAGACCCCCCAGGTGGGCCGGGCCCAGAGCATCCCCGTCACCAGGGCAAGCCCCATGAAGACCAGGCCGATTTCGGCGCTGGCGCTGGCCACCCGGTCGTACCGGGGGTCTTGGCGGAAGAGGTAGAGGAGGGAGTAGAGGAAGGTGACGAAAAAGGCCAAATACCCCAACCAGGCCCCGGGCACGTGCAGGTACATGATGCGGACCAAATACCCCTGGTTCACGTCCGGGGGGGCGGAAAGGGCCAGGTAAAGTCCGATGGGGAGAAGCAGAAACCCTAACCCCAGAAAAACCCAGGTGAGGGCATCAGGCTGGTTGGGCTGCGCCGCCTTTAGCATCTTGACCTCCATAGCCCTTAGCATAGCCAAGGGGGGCATTAAAAATCTGTGGCCTCCACACCCTAGGCTCTAACCTTCCATAACCAAAGGGAAAAGGAGGGCGCTGGCGGTAAGGTAGACCACATCAAAGACCAAAAGGAGCTGCCACCAAGGGGCCACCTCCCCTAGGGGTAGCCCCTCCACCAAGCCCAGGGTGGCCCGGACGGCGGAAAGCACCACCGGCACCACCAGGGAAAAGAGGAGTAGGGGCAAAAGCACCTCCCGTCCCCTGAGGCGGGCCAGGAGGCCAGCGTAAAAGGTGGCCACGCTGGCGTAGCCCAAAACCCCAAGGGCCAGGGTCAGAAAGAGGGAGAGGAGGCGCTCTAAAGGCAGATAAAAAAGGCCTGCCGCCATGAAGAGGGACAAAAGGGCCAGGGGAAGCAAAAGGAGCATCTGGAAAAGCAGCTTGCCGAAGTAGATCCACTCCTTTCCCCCTGGGGTCAGGAGAAGATCGTCCAGGGTGCCCTCCTCCACCTCGAGGGCAAAGGCCCGGGTGGAAAGCAGGGTGCTCCCAAAGGCCAAGGCCACCCAAAGCACCCCAGGGGCCGCCCGCCGCAAGGCGGCCTCCTCCGGCCCCAAGGCCAAGGCCATGATGAAGAGCATTACGGCGAAGAAGGCCAAAACAGAAAGGAGCCCGGCACGGTCCCGCACCTCGAGGCGCAGGTCCCGTAAGGCCAAAAGAAAAACCCGCTTCACCGCTCCTACCCTACCGCCGCCAGCAACCTGCGGCCATCCCTTGGCGGGAACCCTCATGCCGCCCCCAGTTCCAGGGCCCGGTCCGCCACCTCCTCCGCCAGGTGGCGGTCGTGGGTGGCCAAAACGATCCCCGCCCCCTTGCGGGCCTCGGCCAGGGTGGCCAGCAAAAGCCCCCGTCCCTCCCGGTCCAAGGCGGTTTCCGGCTCGTCCAAAAGCCAAATGTCGGGCTGAAGCAGGGTAAGCCGGGCCAAGGCCAGCCGCTTCCTCATGCCGCTGGAGAAGGCCAGAAGGGGCAAGTCCTCGGGTAAACCAAAACGAGCCAAGGCGCCTTCCCAATCCCCCCTTTTCCCGTGAAAGGCCAGGTCGTAAAGGAGGTGTTCCCGGGCGGTGAGGCGGCGGTGGAAAGCAGGGGGATTGGCCAGGAAAAGGGCCTGCCCTACCCGTTCCACCCGCCCCCGGGTGGGCTTTAAGAGCCCCGCCATGAGGCGCAAAAGGGTGGTCTTCCCCGAGCCGTTGGGCCCCAAAAGGGCCACCACCTCGCCCCTTTGCAGGGTAAAGGAAAGGTCCCGCACCACCCAATCCCGACCAAAGCGTTTGGAGATGGCCTGAAGGCGAAGCAACATGCCTCCATCTTAGAAGAGAAGGCTCCTCCCAAGCACCCGCCCTAGAGGTACTTCTGCAACCATTCCGGGGTGATCCGCAGGAAGAAGGTGTTCAAGGCGGAATAGGTGCCCGTGAGGAGCAAAAGCCCCACCAAGAGGAGCACCACCCCCGCCAAGAGCTCCACGTAGTGGGATAGCCGGCCCGCCCGCCTAAGCCACCCTTTGATGCGCTCAGCGAAAAGGGCCACCAGCAAAAAGGGCACCGCCAGGCCCAAGATATAGGCCAGAAGAAGCCCCACCCCGCCCCCCACCGCGGTAAGGGTGAGGATGGCCCCCAGGATGGGCCCGATGCAAGGGGTCCAGCCCAAGGCCAAGGTGGCCCCCAGGAGCAAGGCCCCCAAGGGGCGGGCCGTTTCCCCCTCGTAGCGGAGGCTTACCCCCCAGCGAGGCCTCAGCCCCAGCATGTAAAGGCCAAAGAGGATGAGAACTACACCCCCTACCCGGGCCAGGGTCTGGCGGTGCTCAAAAAGGAGCCCACCCAGCAAGGTAAAGGGTAGGCCCAAGAGGAAGAACACCGCGCCGAAACCCAGCACGAAGAAGAGGGCGTTGAAAAGGGGGCGCCCCCTTTCCCCCCCCAGGTAGACCAGGTAGGTGGGCACCAGGGGCAAGACACACGGGGAGAGAAAGGAAAGCACCCCCGCAAAAAAGGCCGCCGCCAAGGATACGCTCATGCCTCCATCCTAGGGCAAGGTGAGCCAGGGGAAACGGCGCTTGGTCTCCGGGTCCAACTCTAGAAGCTCCCGGGCGGGCATCTTTACCTGGGGAAGGGTCTTTTGGTTGATGGGCTCGTGGGCGTCAATGATGCCATTCATGTAGAGGAGGAAGGCCACCAGGTGGTAGACCTCTTCGTTCGTTAAGGTACCCGCGGCCCCAAAGGGCATGGCCCGGCGGATGTAGTCGTAAAGGGTGGTGGCGTACTGCCAGTAGTTGCCGATGGCAAACTCCGCGGGCTCCGTCGCTGGGGTGATGGGGAAAGGCTCCGCCACCAAGCGGTTAAAGGGATATCCCTCGCCTCGAGCCCCGTGGCAGGAGGCGCACTTTTCCGCGTAGATGCGCTCCCCTTCCTCCACCTTTCCCTCTCCCGGGGGAAGTCCCCGGCCATCGGGGAGGACCGCGGGCCTAAGGTCGTACTGGGCCACCAACTCCTCGGAAATGGGGGTGCCCAGGTTGTACCGGGCCCCCACGGCCAGACCCAAAAGGGCCAAAAGAACCAGGACGCGCTTAACCATCCAACACCTCCCCGCCGCACCCACCAGCGGGCCCAAAGGCCTGCTGGCCCAAGGGCCTATCCCCGTTCACCACCCGGCCGTCGGGCAGGACCCGCCAGGCCTGGATGGCGTTGTAGTGGTAGCGATTGTTCCGGCCCCACTTCTTGAAGAACTCCTCCCGGGTAGGCTGGGTGTTCCCCTTCTCGTCCCAGGCCCGGCTCCAAAGCACCACCTCCTTGCCATCCCAGTGCCAAGGCATCTTGAAGCGCACAAAGGCGTAGCGCTCCACCGGGGGTTCCAGGGTAGCCTGCCGCCAGGTCTTGCCCTCGTCAAAGGAGATCTCCACCTTGGTGATGCGCCCATACCCGCTCCAGGCCAGGCCGCGGATCTCGTGGAAGCCCGGCTTGATCTGCTGGAGGCCTGAAGGGTAGGTGATGATGGACTCGGGGTCCATGATCCAGGTGAAGGCCCAGACCTTACCGTCCGCCATCACGTCGGTGTACTCGCTGGTCTCGTCCTTGGCCATGGCCGGCAGGTCGGTGACCAGGATGCGCCTTAGCCACTTCACCTGGATACTCCCCTCCCAGCCGGGCACCACCAGGCGCACGGGATAGCCCTGCTCGGGGCGCAGGGCCTCGCCGTTTTGGGCATAGGCCACCAGCACATCCTCCATGGCCTTCTCCAGGGGCAGGGAACGGGTGTAGGCGGCGGCATCCATGCCTTCGGGGATGAGCCACTTGGCCTCAGGCTTCACCCCCGCTTCCTTCAGAAGCAAGGCCAAGGGCACCCCTGTCCAGCTGGCATTGGAGGCCAGGCCCCGGCTCCGGGTGGCGGTAAGCTGGGGGTCCGGGGGGTTGCGGTAGCCGTTTTGCCCGTTACCGGCGCACTCTATGAAGTGGGTGCGGGTCACGGAAGGGAAACGCTTCAGATCTTCCAGGGTAAAGACCAAGGGCCTCTCCACCATGCCGTGGATCACCAGGCGGTACTTGGCCGGGTCCACCTGGGGCACACCCCCGTGGTGCCGCTCAAAGTGCAGGCCGTTAGGGGTGATGACCCCTTCCAGCTTCTCCAGGGGAGCAAAGTCCGCCCCCGAGTGCCGGGTGCGCAGGTTGGGGGAGATATAGCGCACCACCCCCTCCTCAAAAGGGCTCCTCTGGCCGTACTCGGAAAGGGGAGCCCCCAAGGTCTTCATGGGGGCGAAGGTGTCCTCATCCCAAGGTGGCGTTTGCGCCTTAGCCTTTAGAAGCCCAAATAGGCCTCCTGCACCTAAGAGCCTAAAGAACTTCCTTCGGTCCATATACCCTCCCATCGTATCTCTCGCGGGCAAAGGGAACCCCGCCCCAAAAAGGGGCGGGGCCCAAGGCCTAAGCCGGTCCGAACATGTCGTTCCAAAGGCCCGTGGCCCAGCCGATGGCCGCGGTGCCGTTGGCGGCGGAGCGCTGGTTGTCCACGGAGCCCTGGGACTTGATCTGCTTGGCCGCCTCGTCCCAGGAGTAGTTGGCCGCCACCCAGATGGCCTCCTCACTGTTGACAAAGGAATAGCAGATGTTGTTGGGAAGCTCGGGGGGTATCTCCGCCAAGGGCTTGCCCTTAAGCCTTTCCACCAGGTGCCGGGCCACAATGGTGCCGGAAACATAGGCCACCATACCGCTTTTGGGGTAGGGGGTGTTTCCGGTGATATCCCCCACCAGGTAGATGCGGTCATCCTTCTCCGATAGGAAGTAGGGGGCGCGCACGTTGGCCCAGCGCTCCCCTAAGCCCGCCACCCGCACCAGCTCCCCGGCCTTCATGGGGGGTATGATGTCGGCCAGGGTGAAGGGCACGTCTCCAAGCTCCGTCTTCACCACCTTCTTGCCGTAATCCAAACCGGTGACCCTGGTGTTGGGCACGTACTCCAGGTAGTCCTTGTAGAGATCGTTGTAGGCGGCCAGGAAGCCCGGGGCCTTAGAGATGGGCTGGGGGTTGGCATCCAAAACGGTGACTTTGCCTTTGACCCCCTTCTCCTTAAGCCGCCAAGCCAGCATGGCCGCCCGCTCGTAAGGCCCCGGGGGGCAGCGGTAAGGGGGGTTGGGAATATACATGACCAGCTCCCCACCCGTCTCGTCAAACTGGTCCAGCATCCGCCTTAGGGCGATGTGCTCAAAGGGTTTGAAGCCCACGGGCATGAGGTGCTTGGCCTCAGCGTAACCGGGAATGGCCTCGTACATGTAGTCAATCCCCGGGGCCAGGACCAGGAAGTCGTAGGCCAGGTACCCTCCGGTGGTGCGCACCAGGCGGCGGTCCCGGTTGATGTCCAAGACCTTCTCCTGGACGAAGACTACCCCGTCCTTGACCACATTGGTGTAGTCAAAGACCAACCATTCCAGGGGCTTGACCCCGGCCAGGAAGAGGTTGGACATGGGGCAGGACATGAAGATGGGCTTCTGCTCCACCAGGACCACCTCCGCATCCACCCCCGACTGGACCAGCTTCCGGGCCACCGTGGTGCCGCCCCAGCCGCCCCCGATCACCACCACCCGGGGCTTGCGGGTCCGGGGGAGGAGGGTGGGGGGACGGCTATAGAACTCCTGGGCGAAGGCCGAGCCCGAAAGGGCCCCTGTCGCGACCAAGGCCGCACCCGTCTTTAAAACCTGGCGCCGGCTAACCTTGCTCATACGCTCTCCTCCTCATTGACCAGGGCGGTAAGGGGTTCCGCCCGTGGCTTCCAGGATCTCCGTCATCACCTGGCGGGCCTCCTGGAGCATGGGCACCGCTGGGGTGCCCATAACCCCCGGCATGATGGTCATGAGCATGGGCTCGATGGCCCCCACCAGCACATCGCTACCCATTTGCATGGCGAAGAAGCGGCAAGGGGCGGCAAAGCCCCCGGCGGGCTGGGTGAGGAACATGATCCGGGCCCACTCGCTCTTGCAGGGCATGATCACCGTCACCGGGCCCACCTTCACGTTGGGAAGCAGGTTAAGGCCATGGGAGGTAAGCTCAGTCTCCACCATGAGCACCACGTCCTCCACCTTGGCCCCCGGCACCCGGTACATGAGGGCGGGCATCATGCCGCTGCTAGGATCCGGCATCATGGCAGGAGGCAGGCGCTTCACGATGCCAAGCCGGCCGAGGGCCCCCTCGAGGCGCCAGGTGAGGCGTTCCACCTCACCCCCATACGCCTGCAGCATGGAAAAGAGGAGGCGCCCATCAAAGGTGCCCACCATGAACTTATTCCCCTGGCCCGTGATGAAAACGGTAGGGGGCAACACGATGGCCGCCATGGGATTTTTGGAAACCGCCTCCACGCTACCCTTATCCGGCTTTAAAACTACCAAGCGGTATTCAGGAAAACCCGGGCCCGTCACCTGGCGCACCTGCTCCCCCAGGTTCAGGACCCGGTCGGGTTCCAGGCCCACCCCTTTCAGGGCCGCCAGGGTCTTGGCCTCCACCTCTTCCAGGGAGCCCCTAACCTCCACCACCAACGACTGGGCCAAACCCAAACCCAAAAGGGCCACCAGAGCCAAAAGCTTCCTCATTGCGAACCTCCTTCCACCGGAAGGCCGGCATCCAGCCAGCCTTTAAACCCATGGGCAATGTTCTTGGCGTTCTTGTAGCCTAGGGCCTGCAGATATGCCGTAACCACCATGGAGATGCTCCCCGAGTTGCAGTAGACCAGGATCAAGGCCTCCTTATCCTTGGGAAGCTCCCCTAGCCGATCCGGCACCTGGCCGGCATAGATGTGCACCGAGCCGGGAATATAACCCTTCTTCCGCTCCTCCTCCGTGCGCACGTCCAGGATAAAGGGATCAAAGAGGAGGAGGTCCTTGGCCTCCGTGGGGTAGACCAGGTAGCTGGCGGGAGGCACCCGCTTCAGGAAGGCTCCGAAGCCCTGCACCCAGTCCCCGCACACCTCCCCCACCCCTTGGGCCTGGGCCAGGGGAAGGAGGGGAAGAAGGGCTAGCAGGTCCCGGCGGCGCATGGCTAACGGGTGAAGAAGGGCAGCTCCTCAAAGGAGTGCCCAGCCTTGGTGGCCTCGGCCAGCATGTACACGGTTAGGGCGATGTGCACGTCGGAGTAGAACTCCGGCTTGGGAATGGCGATGGACTCGTAACAGAAGTTGATCCGGTCCTCCTGGGTGTAAAGCTTGTCCTCCTCAAAGCGGTAGGCGGGCCACTCGTTGCCCAGGCCCTGCTTGGGGCTCCTGACCGGGGAAAGCCGCACCCGGTGGCCCGCATACTGGTCGTGGCAGACAGCGCAGCTCATGTCCCTGGCCCCAGCCCGGGTGTACCAAAGCTCCCGCCCCAGGTTGTACATGGCCAGCTCTGCCGGGTGCTTGGGCACCACCTGGATCTTGGCCTTGGAGGAGAAGGAGGCGATGTAGGTGGTGATGGCCTTCACCTCATCCCGCTTGATCTCGCTGGGCTTAAACCCCTGTACGGTCTGCATGCAGGTATAGACCCGGGTCTCCAGGTCCTCCACCCGCTTGGTATCGGGGAAGTACTTGGGGAGGATGGCGTAAACGCCCTCCAAAACCCCCTTTCCCTTGCCGAAATCGCAGGCCTCGAGGGTCTTGCCGCTAGGACCCTTGCGGAAGAAGAGCTCCTTGCCCTCCTCCACAAAAAGCTCTCCCGGGAGCACCCCAAAGGTTTCCAGGTACATCTGCCGTTGGCGCATGGCCTCTTCAAAGGGATCCAGGGGCTTTTGCTGCTGCGTGTAGGCCCCAAAGCCCGCCAAGGTGCCCAAGGCCACCGCGCCCAGGAGCAACCAACGCTTCTTCCCACGTCCCATAGCTCACCTCCGGTTGATGGGGGACTCGGGGTCCAAAAGGAAGGCCACCAGGTCCGCGGTCTCCTCAGGGGTGAAAAGACCATGCACCCCACCCCGGTACATGAGAGAGCAGGGCACAAAGGCCCAGGCGTTGTAGATCTTCTCGTAGGTGTAGCGCACCACCGGCTCGGCGGTCCCCCGCTGGCCATAGGCGGTGAGGCTTGGGCCCATGGTACCGTGGGCCACCTCTCCGGGGACCCCCGCGTGGCAGGCATAGCAGTTACCCCGCTTGGGGTCGGTGAAGACCTGCTCCCCGTTCTTCCAGTCCCCCATGAGCCTGCCGTTGGCCGGGTACTTGATCAGGGCCTTCTGCTCCGCCAAGAAGCCTGGGATAAGGTCAGGAGGAAGCTTATCCCGGTACTGGGAGCAAAGGGCCTGACCCTTGTCCTGTGCCAGCATCACCTGGGCGAACTCGTGGCCACCTGCGTGCAAGGCAGCCTCCAGGCGCTCCCTAAAAGGCGACACCTGGGTAAGCCCAAGGCCCAGAAACAAGGCCGAAACCGAAAGTATCACCGCTTTTTTGGTCATGAAACCACCTCCGGTACATGGTAGTTGCGCCCAATAACCCGCACATTGGGCCGGGGCAGGACCTTCACCCGCCCCTCGGCCTTTAGGTACTCTTCCACCACCTCGTAGATGGGCCGGGGGCTATAGCCCGCCTTGGCCTCCCCTAGCCGCTGGAGCCTTCCCCCGTAGGAGGCCGCTAGGTAACGGCGGTTGGGGTCCAGGGGCTTGCCCCCCACCTCCACCTCCCGGATGCGCTGGCCCGTGGGGGCATCAGGGTTCAGGACATAGCGGAGGCCGTACACCCGGCTTACATCCCCACCCTGCTGGTAGAAGGGATCGGGGGTGAAGACGTTGCTGGCGATGTCCTCGAGGACACCCCGCACCTGCTCTCCCCGTAGCCAGAAGAGGTAAAGCTCGGGGTAGGTGAAGCCCAGATAAGCGTAAAGGTGGTCCCGGGTAATGGCCTGCCCGGGCAGGATGGTGGTGCCCCAGCGCACCGCAGGGCTGAAGACCAGGTCTACCTCCGGGTAAAGGGCCTTGACCGCACGCCCCACCAGCTCATCCCAGGTGGAGTACACGGTATCCCGCTTGTAAAGGAGGGATTCCGAAAGCGCTAAAGGCTCAAAAAGGTGCTGGCGGTGAGGAGCTAAGGTCCTTTCCAAGAAGGCCTCCACGTCCGCAGCCTTGGGGAGATGGTGGGCCAAAACCGGCAGGACCCGGACCCGAAGGTTGGCGATCCCCCCCTTGAAAAGCTCCAGATCCACCCGCATGAGGGCCTTGCCCGCGGCGCTCCCCGCCACAATCCAGGTCTTGCCCACCCGCCAGGGAAGGGGGGTAAGGTCGTGGGTGTGGCCCGAAAGGATAAGGTCAATCCCCCTAATCCGCTCCGCCAAGGCCGCGTCCAGCTGAAGGCCATTGTGGGAAAGCAGGACCACGGCATCGGCCCCTTCCGCCCGGGCCTGGTCCACGGCTTCCTGAAGGCGGCGCTCGTCCAGAGCAAAGGAAAGGCCTTGGGTAAGCTCCTCGGGGTGGGATACCTTCACGTAGGGGTAGGTGGCTCCCACAATGGCCACGGCGTAGCGGCCCATCCTATGGATGCGGTAAGCGGGGTAAAGGGGATCGCCAAAAAGCTCGTCCACTACGTTGTAGGAAAGGTGTTCCCCCTTAAGCTTCCCAAAGAGCTCCTCGGCCCTTTCCCGCCCCAGGGTCCATTCCCAGTGGGAGACCATATGGTCCACCCCGGTGAGGTTCTGCCAATCCACCAGGGCCTCCCCTTGCGTCAGGAGGGAAAGGCCGGAGTTGGTCCAGGTATCCCCCCCGTCCAAAACCAAAGCCTTCCCCCCCTCCGCTTCCACCTGGGCCTTTTGTTGACGGATAAGCGCAGTGAGATGGGCCAGGCCCCCAATGGGGCCCAAGGCCTTGGCCAACTCCACGAAGTCCAGGTAGCTAAGCAGATAGGCCAAGGGCGTCTTCCGCTCCACCCCGTAAGCGCGCAGGATGCTATCCCCAGTCAGGTAACCGGGCCGGCCCATGAGCGGCTTGGGGGCGAGGAGGTTGGGAGGTTCCATGAAGTAGTGGGGGAAGGCCTGGCCATGGAGGTCGGAGAAGTAAAGGAGGGTGGCGTTGCCGTAAGGGGCTAGTTGGTATAGGCGGGAAGGGTTTTCCAGGACCTGGGCCAAAGCCTTAGGCCCTAGACTCCCTAAGGCAGAAAGCCAGAAAAGAAGCTCCCGTCGGTTCATTTAGACCCCACCGCTGGCTTGGTGTTGAACTCGCTTTCCGGGTCCAGGAGGTAGGCCACCACGTCGGCGATCTCCTCAGGGGTTAAAAGCCCCTGGGCCCCGAAGCGGTACATGACGGTGCAGGGGAAGTAGGCCCAGGCATTGTAGACCACCTCGTAGGTGTACCGCTGGACCGCCTCGGACTGGCCCCGTTTTAGGCCGTACTTTTCCAGGCTAGGGCCCACATCCCCACCCAGGTGGACGGGGGAACCAAAGTGGCAGGAGAAGCAGTTGGCCTTCTGCAGGTTGTTGAAGATGGCACCCCCTTTCCTCCAGTCCCCCATAAGCTTGCCATCCGCTGGGTACTTGATGAGGGCCCGCTGTTCCTCCAAAAACTTAGGCAGCAGGTCTGCGGGCAGGCGGTTGTGGTAGAGGGAACAAAGGGCTTGGTCCTGGCGCTGGTTGAGGAAGACCTCGGCGTAGGCCTTTCCTCCGGTTTTGATGAGTTCCAGTTCGGATGGAGCAAAGTAGGACTGGGCCAGGGCCACCACCAAAGGCGTGGCCAAGAGGATAGGAAGAAGCTTCTTCACCTTCATCACTCCCTCCTCACCGCACGAAAGCTGGCCACTCCTCCACCACCGCCCCGTTATTCTGGTAGGCCATGAAAAGCTCCAGGGCCAGGATGGGCAGGGAGTAGTGGGCAGGCTGGGGGTGGCCGATGTTGCCGTAGCAGGCCCGGATGCGGTCCTGCATGGTCCACGTCTGGTCGTTGGAGTAGCGGTAGGCGGGCCAGTGGGTCCAGGACTGGTCCTTGCCCAGGACATCCGCGTAGGGAAGCACCCCAGCCCGGCGCCCCACAAAGGAGATGTGGCAGGTGGCGCAGCCTAGATCCCGCGCCCCGCTACGGGCATAAAAGAGCTTTTCCCCTAGGGCATAAAGCTCCCGCTCCTGGGGAAAGAGGAGGCGCACTTGGATGGGCTTACCGGTGGAAAAGCTGGCAACGTAGAAGGCGATGGCCACCACCTCCTGCCGCTTGATCTGTTCCGGCTTATACCCCTGGACCCGGGTCATGCAGGTGAGGATGCGGCTATCCAGGTCCTCCACCCTACCGGTGTCCAAGAAGTAGCGGGGCAATCTAGCCGCTGCCCCATCCAAAACCCCCTTGCCCAGGCCGAAGTCGCACTCGGCCATGGTTTTGCCCTTAGGCCCCTTGCGGTTAAAGAGCTCCTTCCCTTGCTCCACGATGAGCTCCGTGGGCAGGATGCCTGCAGTCTCCAAAAGGAGCTGTTTTTGCCGCTTGGCCTCTTCCCTCGGGTCCACCTCCCCCTGGGCCAGGGCCAAGGCCAGGAGGAAAAGCACCGCCACCTTCCACCCAACCCCTAAGGACATACCCCACCTCCCACGAGTGCAAGGCGCCCGGGGATAACCCCCGGGCGCTCTTTCAGGCCAGTTCCAGCTTGGTCGCGCCTTCGCCCGTATCCCCGCTGAGGTCCTTCAGCTTCACGGTAAAGGTGCCGGCCTTTTCCGCCTTGAACATGAAGCCGTAGAGGGGATTGGCGCTGGTGGAAGGACCAGGGCGGGCCTCCGCCACCTTCTCCCCCTCAAAGTAGATCTCCACCAAGTTGATGTAGTTGGCGGGGATGATCTTGCCCTCGGCATCCTTACGGGTACCGGGCTCGTTGGGGTGCTGGGCTACCACCTGGAGCTTAAAGGTTTCGCCCGCCTTGGGCTTGGCGGGAGTCAAGCGAACAATGGTGCGAATGGGCATCTCCTACCTCCTTCCTAACCGCAACCACCCACGGTTACGCGGGTGCTGGCTGAGGCCAGAAGCAGTTTGCCGTCCGTGGTTTCCACCACCGCCCGGATGGCGCTGGTCTCCGCTAGGCGCACCCGGGTGGCGTAGTAAGGCAGGGCCTTCATGGGCATGAAGGCCACCAGGTGGGGAGTGGGGTTCTTGTCGGCAAAGAGATGGATGGCCTTCACCTGGTCCGAAGGGAGGCCCACCTCCACCTCCGCGGGAACATTGGCCCCGCTCTCGGCAATGGCCGGCATGGTGAGCTTGATGAGGTTGGAGGGCGTCAGGTCCTTAAACCCCTTGCCCAAGGTCGCTTGCAAGGCCTTCTCCAGGTTGGCCAGGTCCTCCCCCTCGAGGCCCTGCGCCCGGGCAGGAACCCCCGCCAGGGCCAAAGCCCCCAGGGCTACGCCAGTGGTCCTTAGAAACGCTCGCCTATTCACCGCATACACCTCCTTTGGCACAGATCTGGCGCAACTCCAAGAGGAACTGCGCCCGGGACCGGCTGCCAAAGAACCGGCCCACCTCTTCCCACGTCCCCTTGCGGAAGACGAGGAAGACAAAGCTTGGGGTGCCCGGCACCCGGTAGCGCCGGGCCAGGTCTTGGCCTTCTTGGGTTTCGGTGCCCACAGAGGCCACCACAAAGCGCTCCTCCAAAAGCCGGCTCACCTGGGGATCGGAAAGGACGAAGGTGTTCATCTGGTCGCAGTAGGGGCAGTGGGGGCTATGGAAGTAGACCATGACCATCCGCCCATGGGCCTGCCCAAGGGAAAGGGCCGCATCGTAGGGATACCAGCGGCCGAAGTCCAAAGCCGCCAAGGCCATGGCAAGTAGGGGAAGGGTTAAAAGTACCTGGTATGCCTTCATCCGATACACCCCAAGGGTACACCCAAGGACATTTGTACCCTAGCACTACCCCCAAAACCCTGTCAAGCACCCCTGACACAACCTGTCCCCCCTCACACATAACCAAGGCATAAAAAAGCTGGCACACCCCTTACCCCCCGAGTGTATTCCTGAGATTTAAGAAAAGCTAAAGGTTTAGGCCCTCCAGTCCCCTTGACACCCGGGACGGGACAAAATACCCTGGTAGCCCGGAGGGTAAAGATGAAACGGACCCTAACCGCTCTCCTCCTTATCGGCAGCCTGGCCTTGGCCCAGGCGGACGGCGCTAAGCTCTATAGCCAGTGCGCGGGGTGCCACCAAGCCACCGGGCAGGGGGTACCTGGCGCCTTCCCGCCCCTGGCAGGCCACGTTTCCGAGGTCCTTAACGCCAAGGGCGGCCGGGAGTACCTGATCAAGGTACTGCTCTGGGGTCTCCAGGGCCAGATTGAGGTTAAGGGCATGAAGTACAACGGAGCCATGCCCGCCTACAACGGGCTAAAGGACGAGGAGATCGCCGCCCTTCTCAACCACATCGCCACCGCCTGGGGCGACGACAAGAAGGTCTCCGGCTTCAAGCCCTTCACCGCCGCCGAGGTGAAGGCCCTTAGGGGCAACAAGCTCACCGCCCAGCAGGTGCTGGAGGAGCGGAAGAAGCTCGGCTTGAAGTAAGGAAATCCAAAGGGGAGCCCTGGGGTCCCCCCAGGGCTCCTTGTTTAATGGAGGGGTGCTGGAGCTATCCCTGCAAAAGGCTTTTCCCGGTTTCCGGCTCGCCCTGGAACTCTCCGCAAAGGAGGGGGAGGTGTTGGCCCTTTTGGGGCCATCGGGAAGCGGAAAGAGTACCCTGTTAAAGCTCATTGCCGGGTTGCTAACCCCAGACCGGGGCTTCGTTCGCTTCCAGGGCCAAGACCTCACTCCCCTACCCCCGGAAAGGCGAGGGGTGGGGTTCCTCTTCCAGGACTATGCCCTTTTCCCCCACCTCACCGTGGCGGAAAACATCGCCTTCGGCCTGGTGGAAGCCCGCTGGTCCCGGAAGGAGCAGGAGGCACGGGTACGGGAGCTTCTGGAAAGGATGGAGCTTTCCCCCCACGCGGGAAAGCGCCCACAAGAACTCTCAGGGGGCGAGCAACAGCGGGTTGCCCTGGCCCGGGCCCTGGCACCCCGGCCCAGGCTCCTCCTCTTGGACGAGCCCCTGGGGGCCCTGGACCTGAGGCTGAGGGAGGAACTCCTCTTCTTCCTGCGCAAAACTCTCCGGGGAGAAGGGATTACCACCTTGGTGGTCACCCACGACCAGGGCGAGGCCTTCCTCCTGGCCCACCGGGTAGCGATTTTGAACAAGGGAAGGCTGGTTCAGGTTGGCCCCCCGGAAGAGGTGTACGCCAGGCCCCAGGATGCTTGGACTGCCCGTTTCCTAGGGCATAAGAACCTCCTCTCCCCCGAGGAAAGCCAAGCCCTGGGCCTGCCCCCCAGGCCCCACCTCTTGCCCCAAGCGGCCTTGCGCCTGGGAGGAGACCAAGAAGGGGTGGTGGAGGAGCGCCTTTTCTTCGGCAGTCGGGTGGGGCTTTGGGTACGCCTTAGGGGCGTGAGGGTGTACCTGGAGGCCCTAGATCCCCTCCCCCATCTGGAGGAAGGGGCCAGGGTCCCCCTAGGCCTGGACCCTTCCCAAGCCGTACCCTTGGAGGGATGAGGCGCTTCGCCCTTCTCCTAGGCGGGCCCCTTCTGGTAACGGCGGCCCTACGGGAACGCCTAAAGGCCTACCGCCTAATGGCGGCGGACTCTGGGGCCCGGCACGCCCTGGCCCTTGGGCTTCCCCTGGAGCTATGGCTTGGGGACTTTGACTCAAGTCCCCAGTGGCTACAGGAGGCCCTTTCTACCCCCAAGGAGGTGCTTCCCCGGGAAAAGGACCTAACGGACGGGGAAGCCTTGGTGCGCAAGGCCCTGGAGCTGGGGGTCGAGGAGCTCCTTCTCCTGGGCGGCATCGGGGGACGGTTGGACCACACCCTGGCCCACCTGGAGCTTGCCTTTACCCTGGTGGAGAAGGGGGTAAGGGCGGAGCTCACCGATGGGCTCACCCGGGTCTTCCCTCTCCCCTTTGGGCAGCACACCTTCCACCTGGAAGCGGGGGCTCCCTTCAGCCTCCTCCCCTTTCCCGAGGCCACCTTGGGAGTGGAAGGGGCCCGCTGGAACCTGCCCCCCACCCCCCTGAAGGCCACCACCCTTACCCTGGAGAACCAGGCCCTGGGGCCCATCCAGGTACGGGTGGAAAGGGGAAGGGCGGTGCTTTACCTCTTTTAACCTTGACAGGGCCTAAAGGGCGGGCTACACTAGCTTTTGGCGTTTGGGCCGCTAGCTCAACCGGTAGAGCAACCGACTCTTAATCGGTGGGTTACAGGTTCGAGTCCTGTGCGGCCCACCAGAAGACCCCGGGAAACCCCCGGGGTTTTCCTTTACCATGGGGCCCATGAGGCTTCCCCAGACCCCATCCGACCTACTGGACCTGGATCTGCCCCGGGGTGAACCCTGGGGCTACGCCTTTGCCCAATGCCTTCTTAGGGCTCCCTGGGCCTGGCGGGCCCTTAGGCCCACCCCGGGGCTTCTGCAGCTTATAAGGCAAGACCTTAAGAGGGCCTTCCTGGAGCTGGAGGGGAGGCGGAAGGAGTACCCTTTAGCCGACTTAGGGGAACGCCCACCCCACCCCGCCGAGGAGGAGGCCCTAAGGGCCCTTTTGGCCCGTGACCCTGAAGCCATGGCCCGGGTTTTGCAAACCCACGGGCCCTACCCCTTCGCCCTTTACCGGGCCTTCCGCTTCCGGGAAGGAGTGGAGCCCCTTCCCTCCCCTCGCCTACCCCGGGAGGAGGAGCTTGTCGGCTATGAAACCCAGCTAAAGGCCCTTAAGGCCAACGCCCTCCGCTTTCTGTCGGGCAAGCCGGCCCTCCACACCCTCCTTTACGGGGCCCGGGGCACCGGCAAAAGCACCGCAGCCAAAAACCTCCTACACCTTCAGGAAGCCCGCATGGTGGAGGTGGAGCCCACGGCGCTGGCCCATTTGGAAAATCTCTTGGAAAAACTGGCCCTTCTCCCCCACCGCTTCTTCCTGTTTCTGGACGACCTTTCCTTGGACCCCAGGGAGGAAACCTTCCACCACCTAAAGGCCCTCCTGGAAGGAAGCCTGGCGGGTCCACCGGCAAATGTCCTCCTCCTCGCCACCTCCAACCGCCGCCACCTGGTCCGCCATCAGGGGGAAAACCCCCTTCCCGGGGCCGACCCCCAGGCCTGGGACGAGCTCCAGGACACCCTAGCCCTCTCCGAGCGTTTCGGCCTGGTCCTCACCTTCCCCCCCTTTGACAAGGAACTTTTCCTAAAGGCGGTGGCCCACCATCTGGGCCGCTCTTTGAGCCCGGAGGAGGAAAAGGAAGCCCTCCGCTTTGCCCTGCAAAAGGGTTTTTCCGGGCGGGTAGCCCGGCAGTTTGCCTATGGGAGGTTGACCACAAGGTAGAAGTTTGACAGCATAGAAGCATGAGAACGGGCTCTTTCCGAATGAATCAGCTTTTAAAGAAAGCGAAGACCGGGCAATTTAAACTTCCTCAATTTCAAAGGGATTTTGTTTGGAACGAAGCCCAAGTTGCCCTACTTATAGACTCCATTGCGCGTAATTACCCTATCGGTTCCTTGCTCTTACTGGAACCCAGCCCTGACATTCGCCTAAGTGCGCGCTCTATCCAAGCTGCTATGGCAGAATTGGATGATTTGCCCAGTGAGGATTCCGGTGACAACAACACGCCAGAAGAAGCACAAGAGCTACTGATATTAGACGGTCAACAAAGACTAACCTCCATTGTTCGTGTACTTTTAAATGCTAATCCAAGTAAAACATACTGGTTTGACCTGCAGGAGCTTTATGAATCCTTCGACGAGGAAAGGGTGGACTGGATTAAGAAGACCAATGGCAAGTCAAAAGATACAACTCGGAGTAATAACAGGTGGCTTCGTGCAGACCTTATTCATGAAGGCGAAGAGCAAAAATATGTTATCGACTACTTCCTAAACCACCCGGATTTAGAGAAGGACGAAGCAATGAACGCTATAAAAAGAGTCAATCGCATATTCGAGACCATACGAAACTACGAAGTTCCTTACATACTTTTAGAAGGGCAGGAAGGCGTTGAAGCAATTTGCCGCATTTTTGAAACGATAAACTCAACAGGTACCCGCCTCAGCACCTTTGATTTGGCTGTTGCCAGATACTATCCGGACCTAGACCTAAGGGCCTATTACGAGGAAGCACACAGAATTGACCGCACGCTAGATGCTTTTAGTGTTGATGGGGAAAGATTCCTACAGGTGATTGTTCTTCTCGAAAAGAACGCGGAGCCTTCTCGGAGCGAGCAGCTGAAGCTGGGTAAAGACACCATTAAGACCCGGTGGATACAAGTCACCAAAGCGCTTTCAAGGGCTTTAAGGTGGGCACAGAAAGAATGTGGTCTAGAACCCAGGTTTTATGTGGGCGAAAGTCAACTGGTAGCTTTAGCAGGTGTATTGGCTGACTTAGATGAGAGAAATCAGGAGCGCTTTCTTACAGAAAAAAGGGATCAGCTGGTGCAGTGGTTCTTCTCAAATGCTCTACAGAGCGGTTTTCGCGCCACAAACTACAGAATTTTGATGCATTACCAAAGTCTCAAGAAACTAGTTAGTGGAGAAATCCCAAACGATGACATGCCGATCGTAAATCTTGATCTTGAAACGTTGGTAGGTCTGGCTAAGAGTGATAATAGATACAAAGCTGTTTTAGCCCTTCTAAGACGTTATATTCCCGAAGATTTCTTTTCTGGATCTAAAATAGAGTCAGATAACTTTGAAATCCATCACATCTTTCCCCGTTCGTTTGGTGCAAAGAAACAGGTGGATTCCATCGCCAATCTGGTACCATTAACCCGGGAAAGTAACCAACTGCTGTCCAACAGAAATCCTTCCGATTATGTCCATGAGTTGGCAAATAAGGTAGACATTGATGTTGCAAACCAGCGCTTGGGCTTAGCCTTATTCCCCATTCGCATCAATCCTCAAAAGGAGGTTGAGCCGAACATCCTATCTGACGAAATGTACGACGCTTTTCTACGTGAAAGAGGAACCCTCATTTTGCAGAAAATAAAGAAGGTTGTCGGCAATCGTTTCACCGACAACCCACAAAACGAAGACTAAACCCCCAAAACCCTATACTTGCGCAAACGTGAGGGCCGCCTCCACGAACCCAGCAAAAGGCGGGGAGGGGCGCATGGGCCGGCTTTTGAACTCGGGGTGGCTTTGCAGGCCCAAGAAGAAGGGGTGGTCCTTAAGCTCAATGGCCTCCACCAGCCCCGCCCCCCGGCCCCGCATGCCCGGGGTGGTGGCGGAGATGACCAGGCCCGCCCGTTCCAGCTGGTCCACATAAAGGGGATTGACCTCGTAGCGGTGGCGGTGGCGCTCAAGCGCTTCCTCCTTGCCGTAGAGGCGGTGGAGGAGGGTGCCCGGGCGGATGCGCATGGGCCAGTCCCCGAGGCGCATGGTCCCTCCCAGGCCCTCCACCTCCAGTTGCTCGGGCATGAGGTCAATCACCGGATGGGGGGTATAGGGGTCAAACTCCGTGGAGTTGGCCCCCTTAAGCCCGGCCACGTTCCGGGCAAACTCAATAACCGCGATCTGCAACCCCAGGCAGATGCCCAAGTAGGGAATGCCCTTCTCCCGGGCGTACTGGGCCGCCCGCACCTTGCCCTCAATGCCCCGGACCCCAAACCCGCCGGGGACCAGGATGCCGGCAACATCCCGGAAGGCCTCGTCCAGGTCGGCCCCCTCGAGGCCCTCCGCATCCACCCACTTCACCTCCACCCGGGCCCCATGCCGGATGCCCGCATGCTTCAAGGCCTCCAGAAGAGAAAGGTAGGCATCGGGCATCTTCACGTACTTGCCGGCGATGGCGATTCTCACGGTGCGCTCGGGGTGCTTTAAAACCCGCACCGCCTCCTGCCAGAAGGCGAGGTTGGGGAAGACCGCCTCGAGGCCCAAAGCCTTTTCCACCACCCGGCCCAGGCCCTGTTCCTCAAGGAGCAAGGGAATCTCATAGATGTGTTCCACGTTGGGGCTGCTGAACACGTGCCCCGGGCGCACGTTGGTGAAAAGGGCCACCTTCCTCCGCACCTCCTCCGGCACCGGTTTCACCGAGCGAAGGACGATGGCATCGGGCTGGATTCCCACGCCCCTTAAGGTGGCCACGGAGTGCTGGGTGGGCTTGGTCTTGAACTCCTCGCTGGTCTCCAGGTAGGGGACCAGGGTGAGGTGGATGTAGAAGGTATTGGCCTCCCCCTCGTCAAAGCGAAACTGGCGTATGGCCTCCAGAAAGGGCAGGCTCTCTATATCCCCCACCGTGCCGCCCACCTCCACCACCACCACCTCGGCCCCCTGCTCCTCGGCCACCTGGCGGATCCGGTCCTTGATCTCGTCGGTGATATGGGGGATCACCTGCACCGTCTGGGAAAGGTACTCCCCCCGGCGCTCCTTCTGGATCACGGAAAGGTAGACCTGGCCCGTGGTGAGGTTGTTGCCCCGGGAGAGGTCCAGGTCCAGGAAGCGCTCGTAGTGGCCGATGTCCAGGTCGGTTTCCGCCCCGTCGGCGGTGACGAAGACCTCCCCGTGCTCGTAGGGGCGCATGGTCCCCGCATCCACGTTCACATAGGGGTCAATCTTGATGGCGGTAACCCGGTACCCCCGGGCCCGGAAAAGGGCCCCCAGGGCAGAGGTGAGAATCCCCTTGCCCAGGCTGGACACCACCCCCCCGGTCACGAACACGTACTTCCTTGGCCTTTGGCTACTCTCGGAAACCCCGTTCACGGGACCTAAGCCTACCACATCTGGCAAAAGGCCCTGGGGTTATGGTAAAGTTTTCTTTGGCGTTCTTGCGGGGTCCCCCGATCCCCCGGCAAGAACAGGGTGTATCGCTCAAGGAGGGCCCTGGAAATGCAGCCCAAGACGTACGTGCCGGAAAAGGTTGAACCCCGCTGGGTTCTCATTGACGCCGAGGGCAAGACCCTGGGGCGGCTGGCCACCCAAATCGCCACCTTGCTCAGGGGCAAGCACCGCCCCGACTGGACCCCCAACCTCCCCATGGGCGACTTCGTGGTGGTGGTGAACGCCGACAAGGTCCGCCTCACCGGCAAGAAGCTCAAGCAGAAGATCTACACCCGGTATAGCGGCTACCAGGGGGGCCTGAAGGAAATCCCCGCCGAGAAGATGCTTTCCACCCACCCGGAAAGGGTGCTGGAGCATGCGGTAAAGGGGATGCTACCCAAAGGCCCTCTGGGGCGGAGGCTTTTCAAGCGGCTTAAGGTCTACGCCGGCCCCACCCATCCCCATCAGGCGCAGAAGCCCGTTAAACTGGAGGTCAAGTGATGGAGCAGTACTACGGCACCGGTAGGCGCAAGGAAGCGGTGGCCCGGGTCTTTTTAAGGCCCGGAAGCGGCAAGGTCACCGTAAACGGCCAGGATTTTCAGGATTACTTCCAGGGCCTGGTGCGGGCGGTGGCGGCCCTCGAGCCCCTTAGGGCCGTGGACGCCCTGGGGCGCTTTGACGCCTACATCACCGTGCGGGGGGGCGGGAAGAGCGGCCAAGTGGACGCCATCAAACTGGGGGTGGCCCGGGCCCTTCTCCGCTACAACCCCGACTACCGGGCCAAGCTGAAGCCCTTGGGCTTTCTCACCCGCGATGCCCGGGTGGTGGAGCGGAAGAAGTACGGCAAGCACAAGGCCCGCCGGGCTCCCCAGTACTCCAAGCGCTAGGACGGGTTTCCTCCAGGCCCCTGGGCTTTCCCAGGGGCCTTTTCCAGTTGGGAGAGGGTCTCCAAAAGCTCTTGGGAAGGGAAGGCGTACACCTCCTTGTGCCTTAGGTAGACCAACCGGGCCTCCGCCTCCACCCCCCAGGCCCGCCGCACCGCCTCCCAGTAGAGGGCCAACTGCAACCGGTAGCGCCCGGGGTCCATGGTCTGGTCGGTCTTGTAGTCCTCCAGGTGCCACCGGTCCCCCACCCGGTAAAGCCGGTCCAGAACCCCGTGCCAGACCGTCCCCGCCAGGGGGAGGACCAAGGGGAGCTCGGGGTGGTCCTCGAGGCGCTCCTCCAAGGGGGGCAAGACCTTCCCCAGCATCTCCCGGTGGTTAAGGAGGAGGATCCGCACCTCAGCCAAAAGCCTTGCCCTTTCCTCCTCCGAAAAGGGCAAGGCCACCTCCTGCAGGAGAAGGGAGCGCATCTGGGCCTCGTCCTCTGGGTCCAGGTTGCGGGCGAGGGCGTAGTGGACCAAGGTACCCAGGGCGCGGGCGAACTCGGGCAAGACCTCGGCCTCCAAGGCCTCCGCCAAGGGCCAAGGCTCCCCCTCCGCCTTCTGGTAGGCGCTTGGGGAGTAGAGGGGAGGAAAGGGCTTGGGTTCCAAGGCCAAGGGGGCATAAGGGGCTGGGTCCAGAGGGGGCGCCGGCAGGAGCGAGGGCGAGGGGAAGGAAGCCCTAAGGGGGTGGACCCGTACCCTGGGGTCTTGGGACTTAGGGCCTAGGCCCAAACCCATGAGGGCCTTGGCCCAAGGGCCTGGCCGGGAAGAGGCGCTTCCCGTGAGCACAAGGACATCCCGGGCCCGGGAAAGGGCCACGTAAAGGAGCCGGATGGCCTCCTTGTCCTGGGCCTCCCTCAGGCCCTGCCTCACCCCCTGGTAGGCGGGCATGCCCTTCAAGGCCACCTCTCCGCCGAGTCCAACCAGGAGGGAATCCTCCTGAAACCGCTCGTTCCGGGAGAGGTCAAACACCGCCACCACCGGCCATTCCAACCCCTTGGCGGCGTGCACGGTGAGGAGGTTCACCCCCTCGCCCCCTTCGGGGAGCTCGGCGGCCTCGGGGTCCGTAGCCCGCACCCTGAGCCACTCCAGGAGGGCCTCGAGGTCAGGAAAGCGCTCCGAGGCCGCCAGGAGGAGGAGGGTGTCCAGATTGGTGCGGGCCCTAGGGGAAAGCCGCCCCAAAAAGACCTCGTCCCGCACCAGGGCCTTAAGGGCCTCTAGGGGCCGCTTCCCGGCCAGCTCCCTCAGCCACTCCAGCCGGGCCTGGGCTTCGGCGGGGAGTTGGGAGAGAAGGTCCTTCCAGGGGGATTGCTTGGGTAAACCCCCCAACCTTCCCAAATCGGCGCCCACAAAAGGGCCCCGCAGGAAGGCCAAAAGGGAAAGCCGCTCCTCGGGGGAAAGGGGAGCCTCGGGTTCCAAGAGGCTTAGCCTAAGGGCATGGTAGATATCCCGCACCTCCGGGCGGATGAAGAAACTCCTTCCCCGGCGGATACCGTAGGGAACCCCCAAGGCGCGGAAGGCCCGTTCCAAGTAGGGAAGGCTATGGCGGCTTCGCACCAAAACCGCCATCTCTGGGAAGGCATACCCTTGGTCCCGTAGGGCCAGAAGCCTCTTCCCTAAGACCAAGGCCTCTTGGTGGCGCTTCCCATCCAGCTCCCCTTCCCCTCCCACCCAGTGCACTTCCAAAAACCCCCTTTCCCGCCGTCTAGGCCTCACCAAAACCCGTTCGGTTTCGGGGAAGAACCGCTCCACAAAGCGGTTCAGAAACTCGGCCAGCTCCCCGCTGTGGCGGAAGGTTTCGTCCAGAAAGCGAACCTCTTCAGCCTTCCCTAGGGCCTCGCGGAAAACCTCCACCCGGGCGTTGCGGAAAAGGTAGATGGACTGCTTGGGGTCCCCCACGGCCACCACCTTGGCCCCCGCCTCCTCCAGGGCCTGGAAAAACCGCCCCTGCAGGGGGTTTACATCCTGGTACTCGTCCAGGAAGATATGGCTAAACCGCTCCACCACCCGCCTCACCGCCTTGGGGTTTTTCAGGAGGCGGAGGGCTTGGGCCTCGAGGTCCCCTGGCCCTAGGAGGTCTTGGGTACGGGCCTGGTACCTCCTAAGGACCTCCTGGAAAAGGGCATAAACCCCTTCCGCTCCCGGCAAGGGCCGGAAGTCTTCCGCCAGGGAGCGCTTTTCGTAAAGGGCGCGGAGCGCACCCACAAGCCCTTCCTCCTCCCCGGGGTCCAGGCCCTTCAAGTAGAGGAGGCTGCGGGCCTCCTCCAGGAAGAGGGCCTCGGCAAGGAACTCGTCCAAGACGGCGAAATCGGGGTCCAGGGAGAGGAAGGGGGCCGTGTGGCGTAAGGCCTCCGCCATGAAGCCGTGGATGGTGGTGAAAAGGGCGCCATAAAGCTCCCGCTTGGCCGTTTCCCCCTCCCCATCCCCCAGGGCTTTAACTTCCTCCAGGATGCGTTCCCTAAGCTCCTCGGCGGCCTTGCGGGTAAAGGTGAGGGCGGCCATGCGCCGCAGGGGCACCCCTTGGCGCAAAAGGGCCAAAAGCTCCTGGACCAAGGCATGGGTCTTCCCCGTGCCCGCTGAGGCCACGTAAAGCTTCACCTCTCCTCCTTTCGGCAGAGGTCTTCAAGGCCACAGGTGAGGCAGTGGAAGCCTGGCTTTGGGGGAAAAGCCCCCTTGAGCCAAAGGCGATAGGCCTCCGCCGCCTGTTCCCGTACCTCCTCGGCTATCCTGGGCACCTCTACAAAGCGGTGGTGGGGAGGGGAGGAAGGCTCTCCCATCCAAGGCCAAGCCCAAAGCCTAACCTCGGCCACATCCTCGCGGCCCAGCAGGACTTTAAGGGTATACCACTCCGTCCAGCGCTTTTGCGGCCCCAAGTCGGCTTCCGCTCCTTGGGGCAACAGGCGGTAAAGGTGAAGGGTTTTCCCCTCCCGCCGCACCCCATCCAGGCGTAAGGGAGGTTTCCCAGGCAAGGTGGACCAAAAGCGCATCCCCTCCCAATGCGCCCGATGGGCCTCCAACCAGGGACCCACCTGGGCGTGGGCCAGAACCTCTTCCAACTTGGTGGGCAGGAGGTGCCACCCCAAGGCCCCATCCCGTCCCCTGAGGTCAAACCGCTCCACGTAGGCCCTAAAAGGGCACTCCCGGAAGCGACGGAGCACCTCCAAGTGGGGCGGGGGCTCCCGCCCCGTGGGCAGGGGCGGGGTAAAGGGAAGCTGGGGAAGGGCCTCGAGGCGGCTTGCCGGGGGCAAGGGCTCGGGCTTAACCCCCCTCTCCAAGGGCGGGTAGAGCCCCGAGGGGCCGGCCTCCGGGTAGAGGAGAAACACCTCCTCCCCCCGGGTGGAAACCTCCTCCCAGAAAAGGGGGTCAAGGCCCTTAAGGCGCCGGGGGAGTCCCTTTAGAAGCCCTCTTTCCCTAAGCTCTTCCAGGAGGAAGTAGTCCTCCCGCTCCCGTAGGCTATAGCGCCCCGCCACCCAGTCCAGCACATAGGCCCTTTTGGCCCTTATGCCGAGGGCCATCAAGGGAGGAAGCAGGGCCACCCCCCGGTTGGGCTCTGGGGGCAGGCTTTCGTCCAAAAGCAGGCTCCGCCACCAGGCCAAGGGATTCCCCCTATCGGCCTGTAGGGCCAGGCGCAGGCGGGTAAGAAAAGGCTCCTGGGCTGCGATCCCCAGGCGCTCCAAGGCCTCCTCCGCCCAGGCCAAAAGGTCGGGCCCCGGGGTGCGGAGCCCTTGGAAGGCCCGCCACTCCTCCTCAAGCCCTTCCCGCTCGGCCAAAGCCCCAAGGGCCTCCTCCCCCGCCAGACCCAGCCTCAGGGCCTTCCTCCCCAAGGTGGGAAACCCCAAGGCCAGAAGGTCCCGCCCCGTGGGGAAGGGGTTTACAAGGGCCAGCACCCTCTCTCCTTCCTCCGTGTCGGCCAAGGCCCTTTCCCGGCCATCGTAAAGGGGCAGGCCGTACTCGTCCTTGAGGAGGAGAAGCCCCCCGATGCGCTCCTCGGGAGCCACCACCAGGACCTCCCAGGGATCCAGGCCTTCCCCACCCATCGCCTTGGGGGCCAGGGCCCGCTTTAAGGCCCTAAGGAGGTAGCGGACCTCCTCCACGGGGTTGGCCAGGGCCAGGACCTCCTTTTTTACCGGCCTAGGGGAAAGGGCTTTCCAGGGCGCAAGCCCTTCTGGGAGGAGTTCCGCCGTGAGGAGGACCGGCACCTCCTGGGCCAGGCGCCTAAGGAAGCGGAGGTCCAAAGGACCCACCTCCCGAAAGCCATCCACCACCACTAGATCGGGCTTGGGGAAAAGGCGAAGGGGCACCCGGCCTGCCCGGTAGCGGAAGTCATCGTAGTCCAGGGCTTTCCCCTTAAGGCGTTGGTAGGCGAAGTAGACCTGCCTGAGCCTTCCCGCCTCCCCCTCCTTGGGCAGGGCAAAGGGGGAAAGGCCATAGCGTTTGAGTTCGGCGATGGCCCGGGCAAATAACCGCGCCTCCCCCGGGGCGATCTCCTCCCCATAGAGGCTCCTTAAGGCCTCCCCCACCAGGGCCACCCTTCCCGCCCCGGGAAGCAAGGGCCCAAGCCGGCCCACCTCGGCCAGCACCCGGTAGTACAGGGCCTGGAAGGACATGAACTCCAGGCCCAGCACCGCCTCCTGCCCGCCGAAAAGACGGTAGACATAAGCCCTTTGGTGGGGCAGGCCCACCCAGTAAACCCTTCCCCGTCGCCTTAGCACCTCCAAGGCCCATTCCTGGGCCAAAGAGGTTTTCCCCGAGGCAGGAGGGCCCAGAAGGGGATAAAGGCCGGGCTTCATATGGGAACATTTTAAAACCGCAGGGCATTTGCCCTGCACCAAGCCTCAGGGCCTGCTATACCCTTTTGCCCTGGGTTATGGGCTCCCTAGGGGGCTCCGCTGGCGCCCCTCTTGGTGAAGCCAGGGGGGTGGTCTTAAGGGGTATCCCCGGCAGGAAGGGGTAGGGGGGAAAGGTCCTGGCCCAGGCGCAACACCCCCACCACCCGTCCCCGGTGGAGGATGAAGCACCGGTACTCCCCCGGCAGGACCACCACCCACCGGGCCAGGGAAAGCTCCCGCAAAAAGGGAAAAGGCCGCTTACGTATGGGCCGGCCCCTGGGGGGGCCCATGTGGGGCATGGGCCTATCCCCTTCCAGGGCCAAGAGGAGCAAGGGCTCCTTCTGGCCCAGGACCAGCAAAAAGGTATCCCCTTCTCGGTAAAGGGCCTGGACCTCGAGGACCCGCACCAGGGCCCCGCAGCGGTTTAGGACCTCTTCCGGGGCCAAAACCACGGCCTTAGGGCCCCCCTCCCCCAGGGCAAAACCCCCAAGGCCGAGGAGGAGGACCCCAAGCCACCGCATCATGCCGCCATGGTAATCGGGCCCTGCCCGGGTGGGGTAGGGTTAGAAGCCGCGCTCCGCGGAGATCAGGGCCAAGGCCGCCCGCGCCAACAAGAAGGCCCGGCCAGGTTCCTTGGAGAGCCTATTCTTGGCCTCGGCTACCAGGTCCTTTACCAGGTTGTCCTGCGCCCGGTAGTAGGCCAGCTCCTTCTCCGCCCGGTCCACGGCTACCGGAGCCCTCTGGGTTAGGCGGGCGCCGAGTTCCTGCCGCCTACCCCGGGGG
This sequence comes from Thermus albus, assembly GCF_022760855.1. NCBI lineage: Bacteria > Thermotogati > Deinococcota > Deinococci > Thermales > Thermaceae > Thermus > Thermus albus. The sequence continues at coordinate 59,236 of NZ_JAKTNR010000003.1, read as the reverse complement.
AAGGCATGGTCCCAGGGTCCGAAGGAGGGGTGCATGCCCATGCCCATCCGGGGAGCAGGCTTGGGCCCCTGGGCCCGCACCTGGGGCTCCCCTTGGGCAGCCCGGAAGAGGAGAAGGGCCGCCTGGGCCTCCCGTGCCGCCTTGAAGTAGTTCTTGGCCTGGTAGCTCTTCTCCGCCCGGGCCTTCACCTCCTTGGCCCAGGCCAGAAGCTTCTCTTCCCCCGTGGCCCCTTGGGCCACCGTTTCCAGCCGGGCCAAGGCCGCTGCCGCCATGGCCGCCTGCCGGTAATCGGTGGCCTGGGCCAGGGAAAGGCCCGCCGCCAGAACCAACACACCCGCCAACATCCTCCGCATTCCCATCACCTCCAAAGGGAGCCTAGCCCCCCTGGCTAAAGGGCGCATCGGGGGAAACCTTAAGGGAAGCTAAAGGCAGGAAAAGCCCCACCGCCGCTCCACCCCGGTTCTCCACCGCCGCTTTTCCCCCATGGGCCCGGGCCACCGCCGCCACCAGGGCCAGGCCCAGCCCCGTGCCCTTTCCCCCATGGACAAAGGGTTCCAAGGCTTTCGGCAGGAGTTCTGGGGGAAAACCCGGGCCTGAGTCCACCAGCCAAAGCCACACCCCTTCCCCCTCCTTCCGCAGCTCCGCCCTTAGGGGAAGCCTCCCGTGGCGGCGGGCGTTGTCCAGCACGTTCTCCACCGCCAGGGCCAAAAGCTCGGGATCCGCCCAAAGCCTTTCCTCCCCCTCCACCCTTACGTCCCACTCCGCCAAAAAGACCTTGGGGTCCAGAAGGCTAGGCCGGGGGGTCGTGGCCTCCAGGCGGGATAGCCGCAGAAGCCCCGAGAGCAAAGCCTCCATGCGCTCCGCTTCCCGCAAGGCCCCGTGAAGGGCCTTGGGTTCAGGCTGGCGCAACAGCACCTCCAGATACCCCTTCAACGCCGCCAAGGGGTTGCGCAGCTCGTGGGAGGCATGGCGGGCAAAACGCCTTGCCGCCTCCTCCTTTTCCGAAAGCTCCCGGATGAGCCCCGCCACCTGGGCTAGGCGGAGGTTCAACGCCCTCACCAAAGGCCCCAACTCCGCCACACCGGGATCGGGAAGAGGGCTTAGGTCCTCAGGCCTCCGCGCCTGGAGGAGCTGGGTAAGCCTGGCTAGAGGGCGAAGGGCCCAGGAAAGCCCCAAGGCCGAAAGGAGGAACACCCCAAGAAGCACCCCACCCCCCCAGGTAAGGTAGAGGAAAAGAAGCCGCCTTCCCAAATCCTTAACCCCTTCCAAGGGCACCGCCAGCCCAAACCCTCCTTCCTCCTTAGGTAGGGCCACGTACAAGGTCCCGTCCCTTACCCCCTGGTAAACCCTTCCCTCCGCCAAGGCCTGCAGGAGGTCCTTGGGCAAAGGCCAGGTACCCACCTCGGAGTAGGCCACCCGCCCCCTTTCCACCACAAACCCTACCCCACCGCCATAAACCTGGGCCAGGCGGAAAAGTTCCAAGAGCAGGGCCTCCTCTTCCCTCGCCCCCTCCTCCCCCAGAAGGTAGAGGCGAGTGTAAAGGGCCCGGCGCAGGTGCTCGCTGGCGGCCCTTTCCGCCTCCCTGGCGGAAAGGAAGGCCAGGGGCAGGGCCAAAAGCACAAGGGCCAAGAAAAGAAGGGCGAAAAGCCTGCCCCTAAGGGAGGAAAAGGCGGTAGCCATAGCCGCGCACCGTCTGGATGGGATTGGGCTCCCCCAGGGCCTTCCTCAAGAGGGAAAGGTGCACCTCTAAGGTGGCGGGCTCCACCTCCTCCCCCCAGACCCTATGCATCAGGGCCTCTTTGGAAAGCACCTCCTCCGGTGACTCCAAAAAGGCCTTCAGGAGGAGAAAGGCCTTGGGGGGAAGGGAAAGCCGCCTTTCGCCGCGGAAGGCTTCCATGCGCTTTGGGTAAAGCCTGAGGTCCTTGTAGACCAGCACCTTAGAGGGTCCCTTGGTCCGGCGCGCCAGGGCCTCGAGGCGGGCCAGGAGCTCGGAAAGGCTATAGGGCTTGACCAGGTAGTCGTCGGCCCCCTCCTTTAAGCCCTTCACCCGCCACTCCACGGCATCCAAGGCGGTGAGCATCAGCACCGGCACCTCTGACCGGGCGCGGATCTCCTTAAGGAGGGAAAACCCATCCCCTTCCGGCAAAAGCACGTCCAAAACCACCACCTCCGCCCAGGGCAGAAGGCCTAGGGCCTCCTTGGGGCTTTCCGTGGACCGTACCTCGTGCCCCTCCAGGGCCAGGCCCAGCTCCAAGGCCTCCCGTACCCCGGGGTCGTCCTCCACCAAAAGCACCCTCATGCCGGATTCCGCCAAAGGGCCAGGGCCCGCACCGGGGCGTAGACCTCCAAAGGCGGCAAGGCCTCCCCGGTCTTCAGGTCTATGCGCTGGATGCGGCTCGCCCCACGCCTGGCAGCATAGAGGATGCCCCCGAAGGGCAGAAGCTCCACCAGGCTCCTGGGGTCCTCTCCTTCCAAAAGGGGCAGGACATGGGAAGCCAAAAGCCTTCCGGAAAGGTCCACTACCCGCACCTTGGCCGCCTCCACATCGTAGAGGTAAAGCCTCTCCCCTTCTACCCCCACCCCGCCCAGGAGCCTTAGCTCCTCGCTTTCCTTAGAGCGGCGGAAGGCATAGCGGGATAGGTAGCGGCCATCCAAGGAGAGGCGCTGCACCTGCCGGTTGCCGTAGTCCAACACGAAGAGGAACTCCGAGGTGGCCACCAGGGCCTTGGGGTCTTGGAAGGTGCCCCGGCCCGTTCCCTGACCGCCAAAGCGCTCCTGGTACTGGCCCTTTAAGTCCAGCCGGCTCACCGTGGCGGTTTCCGAATCCAGAACGAAAAGGCTACCATCCGCCACCGCCAGAGCTGTGGGAAAAAGGAACTCCCCAGGCTTCATCCCATAGGGGCCGGTGGATAGGAGAAGCTGGCCCTCGGGGGAAAAGCGGTGGAGGAGCTTGGCCCCATGCTCAAAAACCGCCATCCAGATCCCCCCTTCGGGATCGGCGGCCACCGCCAAGGGCGGGGCCGGGAAGTAGCCGGGGCCCGAGCCGATGCCGGAGATGAGCCGGGCGGCGGTACCCGAAAGGTCCAGAAGCCGCACCGTGCCCTTTTTGGCCTCCACCCCCACCAAGAGGTAGAAGGGATGGGGCAAGCCCTTTTCCTCCTCCCAGGAGCCGGAGAGCACCTGGACCACCTCGTCCAGGGTGGGCCGTTTGGCGGGATCCTTCTCCAGCATCTTCAGGACCAGATCGGAAAGAACCTGGGGGATCTGGGGATTGAGCTGCTTGGGAGGGGTGGGCACCTGGAAGATCTGCTGGTGGATCACGGTCTCGTACCCGCCGGTGAAGGGGGGCTGGCCGGTTAAGGCCTCATAAAGGACGATCCCCAGGGAGTAAATATCCGAGCGGTGGTCCAGCTTCTGCCCCTTGGCCTGTTCTGGACTCATGTAGACCGGGGTGCCGATCCGAGCCCCGGTGATGGTGAGGCGGGTGAGAACCTTGCCAGCGGCGATGCCGAAATCCATGAGCCGCACCCCCCTGGGGTCCACCCCCTCCTCCCTTAAGGCCCCCTTGAGGATCATGATGTTGCCGGGCTTGATGTCCCGGTGGACGATGCCTTGGGCGTGGATGTGCCTCAGAGCGTCGGCCACCCGGGCCAGGATGGCCGCCGCCTGCCTAAGGGAAAGGCGCCTTTCCTCAATGAGCTTGTCCAGGCCCTCCCCCTCCAGGTACTCCATGGCGATATAGTGGACCCCATCCACCTGGCCGTGGTCGTACACCTTGACGATGTTAGGGTGGTCCATCTTGGCCAAGACCTCCGCCTCCCGGTGGAAACGGCGCACAAAGCGGGGGTCGCCCAGAAAGCGCTCCTGGGGAACCTTTAGGGCCACCAGGCGGCCCGTTTTCTTGTCCTTGGCCTTGTAAACGGTGGCCATGCCCCCCACGCCCACCTTTTCCAGGATCTCGTACTGCTTTTCCAGAGCCCGGGCCTCCTCGGTGGTCTTGGAGGCGGAGGAGGGCCGCCCCTGGGTGCGGGGACGCCTTGGGAACCGTCGCCGGGAACCCAGGTACACCCGGGGGGCCGCCAGGACCCCCAGGCCCAGGAGAAGCCAGGGGAAAACCACATCCGGCCGTACCCCCGTGGCCCAGGCAGCTCCCGAGAGGAAAACCAAGAGGAACCCGAGGGGCCAAGGGGAGAGGCGTGAGGCCAAGGCTGCGGTAAGGAGAACCAAGAGGAAGGCCAGAAGCCCCTGCATCACTCCACCCGTAAGGCGATGGCGGTCACGTTATCGTCCCCGCCCCGGCGCAAAGCCTCGGCCATGAGGCCCTCCAGGCTCGCCTGGAGGTCCTTGCCCAAAAGCCACTCCTCCTCGGGGAGCAGGCCGTAGAGCCCGTCCGTGACCAAAAGCACCCCTTCCCCTGGGGCGAGGCGCACCTCCTTCAGATCAAAGCGGGCCTCGGGCAGACCCAGGGCTCGGGTAAGGATGTTGCGGTAAGGATGGCGCTCGGCCTCGGTAGGGGTAAGAACCCCTTCCCTCAAGCGCTCCGCCACCCAGGAGTGGTCCTCGGTGAGCCGCTTCAGCCCCTTGGCCGTGAGATGGTAAGCCCGGGAGTCCCCAATATGCCCCACCACCCCCTCCTTGAGCCAGTCCGCATAGAGGAAGGCGGTGAGGGTGGTGCCCATGCCCTTCTTGCCCAGCCTTTCCGCCTCCTTCTCCACCCGCTTGGCCGCCAGGGTAAAGGCCTTTTCCATTACCTTAGCCAGGCCCACCGCAGGCCGTCCACTCCTAAGGTGCTCGGCATAGGCCCGCACCGCCTCGGAGAGGGCCTCTATGGCCACCTTGCTGGCCCACTCCCCCGCCTCCATTCCTCCCATGCCGTCGGCCACCGCCAGGAGGAAAAGGTTGCCCTGGGGAACCTCCAGGCGCATCACCCGGTGGAAATCCTCATTGTTCTGGCGGCGGCCCACATGGGACACCGCAGCCACGGTGTAGCGGGGGGCAAGGCGCATCGGACCCATTATAGGATGAAGGGGTGGAACACCTGGCCGACCTGGTGGACCTTTACGAGTACCGGGTGGAGGACCTGGTGTCAGGGCGCACCCCCAAGGGGGGCAAGAAGGCCCTTTTGGCACTCCGGGCCTTCCTGATCCAGTCCCGCCTGCCCGGCGCCCTGGCCAAACGTTTCCGCCAGGCCGATGCCCGTTTTAGGGCCTTGCGGCCAAGCCAAAGCCCTCCCCAGCCCGGGGAAACCCTTCCCCTGGACCTTCCCATCGCCATACCGGAAACCCCCGAGGAACCCAGCCAGGATACCTCCCCCTTGCGGGCCATGGCCTTAAAGGTCTGGCGCCTCTTGACGGCACGGGAGGTGAGGGCCCGGGCCAAGGAATTTCTCACCGGCAGACGGGAGGAACTAAGGCTCATCCATGCCTTCTTGCAAAACTACCTGGATTACCGGGAGAAGGAAACCTTCAAGCGGGACTTCAACCTCTCCCGCTTCCACCCCACCCACCCCATCCCCTCTCTTTCCGACAGCCTCATGGACCTCGAGGACCCCAAGGTGGCCGAGGCCTTAGTGCTGGAGTTTTTGGAAACCGCCCTGCGCCTTCCCCAAGACCTCCCCTTGCCCCCCGAGGAAGCCCGCACCTATATCCGCCGCTTCCTGAACCGCATCCTGGAGTGGGAGGATGCCTATGGCCTTCCTCCCAGGCGGGACCTCCTGCCCTTGAAAAAAGCCCTGGAGGAAGCCAAGCGCATAGGGGCCAGCGCCCAGGAGATCGCCCGCCTGGAGGAGCGCCTCCGGAGGGAAGCCCAGGAGGAAAGGCGGCGGGAACTCCTCCTGGAGGACGAAAGGCGCCGCTTCCACGTGGCGATGGAAAAGGTGCTCTCCCTTCTCCAGCTCCTCCCTGCGCCCCAGGGGGAAACCCCTTGGCCCAAGGTCCCCGAGCCCGGCCAGGGGGAAGAAAGCCTTCTCACCCTGCCCCTGAAGCCTGGCCGCATCACCTTGGGCCCCCTCACCCTCACCCTAAGCCAGGTGGAGGGTAGCTGGCACTTAGGGATGGCAGGCGAGGACCACATCCTGGAGGACACCTTGGTGATCCCCTGGGAGGACCTCGAGGTCCTGGCGGTGCGGGAAGGAAACCTGCTCCACCTGAGGCTCGAGGCCCGAAGCGGGCTAAGGCTTTACGAACTCCTCTCCGAAGGGCGGGTGCTGGCTCTTTTGCTGGATCCCACCCAGGACTACGCCTACCTACGCCTCCTCCGGGCCCTCTCCGCCCGCCTTAAGGGGGAGTTTAGCCCCCAGGCCTTTGGCCCCGAACTGGCGGAAAAGTACCGCCAAGCCCCCCCCGATGCCCTGCAGGACTTCGCCCGAAAGGTCTTGGAACTAACCCTAAAGCGATTGGGACCCGCCGATCCCACGCCCCTTCTCAAGGAGGTGGGCCAGGCCATGGGATGCGAGGGAAAAGCCCTGGTCCTGGCGGAGGCCCTAAGGGAGCACTTAAGCCGCCGTCCCCCCACCCGGGAAACCCTAGGGCAAGAGGTACGTCTTCTAACCCTAGGGACGGAGCCCCTGACGCTAAGGGTCGGGCAGAACCTCGTTTCCCTCCGGCCCCGGATGGGCTCCCCTCTGGGGGAAAGCTCGGAAGACACCGTCTACGTGGGCCGGGCGGGCGAGGTACCCCGCAGGCTTAAAGACCTCCTAGTCTACCCTCTGCCCGAGGGCACCCTGGTCCTGGCCCGGGAGGGCAGGCGGCTAGGCTACCTGGTGATGGATAACCCTTGACCGAGAGGCCTTCCTGGTATACTCCCCGGCGAAGGGGGTTTTATGAAAACTTTACGACACAAGGCCTTCGCCCGCCTGATCCTCTCCTATCTGGTTTCCCAGGCGGGAAGCAAGATCCATAGGGTAGCCCTTCTGGTGCTGGTCTACCTGCTTACGGAAAAGGCCATCTGGGTCTCCTTGGTCCTGGGGGTCCAGCTTTTGGGCACCGTGCTCTTTTCCCCCCTCCTTTCCGCGTGGGCCGACACCCAGGACCGTAAGCGGCTTCTGGTCTGGTCCGACCTCCTGAGGGCCCCCCTGGTAGCCCTCATTCCCCTTTTGGGAGCCAAAAGCTTGCCTCTACTCCTCCTTTTGGTCCTCCTGATAGAGCTACTACGGGACCTCCACGACCCCATCCAAAACGCCGTGGTCCCCGACCTGGTGCCCAAGGAGGAGGTGGACGAGGCCAACAGCCTGGTCCTCCTGGCGGACCGCCTTTCCGAGGTGCTCTTCGTGGGGGCCGCCGGGGTACTGGTGGCCGCTATAGGTCCGGCTTTCGCCTTTTATCTGAATGCTGCCACCTACCTGGCCTCAGGGCTCATCCTGATGGGCCTCCCTTCCCTGAGGCCCCAAAGGCTTCCCAAAGCCGCCTTTTTCGCCCGGGTGAAGGAGGGCATCGGCCACCTGGTGGGCCACCCCGCCCTCCGCCGGGCGGTGGGCACCCTGTTCGTGGCCGCGGCTTTCGGTTCTGTGGAAACCGCCTTGGGGGTGGTGCTGGCCATCAAGTGGCTTGGGGTGGGCTCGGCGGGGTTTGGCTTCATGGAGGCCGCCATGGCCTTGGGGGCCATCTTAGGGGGGCTCGCCATACCCTACCTCCTCAGGCGCATCCCCAGGGAACGGCTCTTCCTCCTGGGGCTCCTCCTCTTTGGCCTTTTTGAGGCCTCCATCGGGGCTTTCCCTTTCTTTGCCTGGGTGCTCCTGGCCTTCTTCGTAAGCGGCTTTCTCAACATGGCCTTCATCGTCCCCGCCCGCTCCATCCTGCAGCTCAACACCCCTCAGGAAATGCGGGGGCGGATCTTCGCCGCCTTCGGTGCGGTGATGAACGCGGCCGTGCTTCTCGGCACCATGTGGGGCGGGGCCTTGGAAGGCCCCATAGGAGCCCCCGCGGTCTTCCTCTTGGCCGGGAGCCTGGTGAGCCTGGCGGCGGGCTACACCCTTCTCACCGGGGGTATCCCTGCACCCCAGGAGGCCCAGCGGTCCCCCGAGGCATAACCGCGGGTTAGCGAAGCCACCGGGCCACCTCCAGGGCGTAGTAGGTGAGGATCCCCTGGGCCCCGGCCCGCCTTAAGGCGTAAAGGCTTTCCAAAACCGCCCTCTTCTCGTCCAAAAAGCCCTTCTGGCTTGCCGCCTTCAGCATGGCGTACTCCCCGGACACCTGGTAGGCGAAAAGGGGCTTATGGAAGCGGCCTTTAAGGGCAAAGAGCACATCCAGATAGGGCAGGGCAGGCTTGACCATGAGCATGTCGGCCCCCTCGAGGTCGTCCAGATGCGCCTCCCTCAAGGCATCCCAAAGCCCTGCCCTCGGGTCCATCTGGTACCCGGTGCGGTCCCCAAACTGGGGGGTGCTCCCTGCCGCCTCGCGGAAGGGACCATAGAAGGCGGAAGCGTATTTGACCGCATAGGAGAGGATGGGCACATGGGCAAAACCCCCCCGGTCCAAGGCCTCCCGGATGGCCCTAACCTGGCCGTCCATCATGGAGCTGGGGGCCACCACATCCGCCCCCGCCTGGGCCTGGGAAAGGGCGGTCTTGGCCAGAAGCTCTAAGGTGGCATCGTTGTCCACATAAAACCCTAAAGGGCCCTCCCGCACCACCCCGCAGTGCCCGTGGTCCGTGTACTCGCAAAGGCAGGTGTCGGCCATGACCAAAAGTTCCGGAAGCTCCCGCTTCAAAAGGCGGATGGCCCGCTGAACGATCCCCTCCTCCGCATACGCCCCGTGCCCCAAGGCATCCTTTTCCTCCTCCGGCAAGACGCCGAAGAGGATAACCCCTCCCAGGCCTGCCTTAAGCACCTCCTCCCCCAGGCGGGGCAGGTGGCCCAGGGGGTGGCGGAAGACCCCGGGCATGGAGGAAACCTCCTCCGGCTCCCCGCCTTCCTTGACGAAGACCGGCAGGATCAGGTGCCTAGGGGAAAGCTCCACCTCCGCCACCAAAGGGCGGAGAAGGGGGGAACGAAGCCTTCTTGGGCGCTCCATGCCTTCCACTATACTCAGGGAGGAGGGAGCATGAACCTGCAGAAGCTCTTGAAGGAAGCGCAAAAGGCCCAGAAAAAGGCCGCTGAGGTGCAAGAGAGGCTAGAAACCATGACCGTGGTGGGCACGGCCCAGGGCCTGGTGGAGGTGGAGGCCAACGGCCACGGCAGGATCCTGGCCGTCCGCCTGAAGCCCGAGGTGCTCACCGCCTTCCAGGAGGACCTCGAGGGCCTGGAGGACCTCCTCCTGGTGGCCATCCAGGACGCCCAGAAGAAGGCCCACGAGCTTTCGGAAAAGGAGATGGCCCGGGAGCTGGGGGGCGTGGGCCAGGTGCTGGGCAAGCTTTTCTAGGATGCGGTACCCGGAAAGCCTCCTCAAGCTCACCCGCGCCCTCTCCCGCCTGCCGGGAATCGGCCCCAAAACCGCCCAGAAGCTTTCCCTCCATCTGGCCTTCCACCGAGAGGAGGCTGAGGAACTGGAAAGGGCCTTGGCCGGGCTCAAGGCCTTGGGCGTCTGCCGGGTCTGCGGCAACCTGGCGGAAGGGGAACTTTGCCCCATCTGCCAGGACGAGGGGAGGGACCGGTCGGTGATCGCCGTGGTGGAAACGGTTTCCGACCTCTATGCCCTGGAAAGGAGCGGCGAGTTCCAAGGGCTTTACCACGTGCTGGGCGGGGCCCTGAACCCCTTAGAAGGGGTGGGGCCAAGGGAGCTCAACCTGGAAAGCCTCTGGCCCAGGCTCCCAGGGGTGGAGGAGGTGGTCCTGGCCACCTCCATGACCGTGGAGGGGGAGGCCACGGCCCTATACCTGGCGGAGGAGCTCAAGCGCCGGGGGGTCAAGGCCAGCCGCCTGGCCTACGGCCTTCCCGTGGGGGGAAGCCTGGAGTACGTGGACGAGGTAACCTTAGGCCGGGCCCTGGAGGGGAGGAAGGCCCTGTAGGACCATCCCAACCTGGTTTGCACCAGGGTGGGGCCCATCTTTTGCCTCTTTTCGGAGGAACGTGAAGAACGGCATGGTAAAAACGTTATAAGGGCAGTATGGAGGAGGTTTTGCACCACCTCTTGGACCAAGTAGAAGGGGCTTTTGCCGCGGCCATCGGCACCCTGGATGGCCTTCTGGTGGAGGGGGTGCGGCGTAAGCGGGTGGACCTGGAGGCGGCCGTGGCCGAACATGCCGCCCTCCTGCGCCAGGCCAAGGCCGCTTACGCCGGAAGTTTGGGCACCCCTCGGGTGCAGGAGCTCCTGGTAGGGGGCCACCCCGTGGTAGGCTACGCCCAGATGGTGCGCAAAGCCAACCCAAGACCTCAAGGTGCCCTTCCCCGAGGGGAACATCACGAGGAACTCTTTCTCCTTCTCCTGATGCAGCCGGAGGCCAACCTGGGCCAGGCGCGCTTGCAAACGGCCAAAGCCGCGGAAAAGCTGGCGGAGGTGGCAGGATGGCTTACCTAGAAAGCCTGGCGCCCTTTGGCGTCAAGCGGGCGGTGCTTACGGGCTTGGACGGCCTGGTCATAGAGGCCCTAGGCCGGGGCCACCCCCCGGCCGAGGTCCTGGCGGCGGAGCTGGCCTCCCTGGTGCGCCACATGACCCCCTTGGCGGAGGCCCTCTTTGGAGAAGTGCGCCGGTTCACCTTGGCCACGGACACCCACGAGATCCTGGCCCTACGGGTAGGGGAGTACGTCCTGGGGGCGGTGGTGGAGCGGGGCATGGACCGCAAGGCCATCGGCCAGGAGCTTTCCCGCATCGCCCTTAGGGTGCAGAACCTCTGAGCGGGTATAAGGAGGCATGGTGGAGGAAGTCCTACAGGAACTCAAAACCACCCGGGGCGTACGGGTAGCCGCCCTTCTCAGTGAGGATGGGTTTGTAGTAGAAGAGGCCCGGGAGGCGGAAGCCCCGGAGGCCAGCCTTCTCTCCGCCCGGGCCGCCACGGTCCTGGGGACCGCCAAGGCCTTGGCCCAGACCCTGGGCCAGGAAGGGGTGGAGGAGGTCATGGTAGAGTACCCTGAGGGGGCCTTGCTTTTGGTGCCCCTTCCCGGCTACCACCTGCTCCTTCTCCTGGACAGCGTGCGCAGCCTGGGACGGGTACGTCTGGCCTTGAAAAGGGCCGTGCCCAAGCTAGAGGAGGCGCTTAGATGAGCGAGCTAAAGCTGGATATCCAAATCGACAAGGACATCGCCCTGGGCCGGTACACCAACCTGGCCCTCATCGCCCACACCAAGAACGAGTTCATCCTGGACTTCGCCCTGCTGCAACCCCAGGGGGGGGCCATAGTGGTGAGCCGGGTGATCACCAGCCCGCAGCACGCCAAGGCCCTTCTCCGGAGCCTGGCGGAAAACGTGGCCCGGTACGAGGAAACCTTCGGCCCCATCCCTGAGCCGGTGGCGGAAAGCCAAGCCTAGGGATCAGGGCCACGGGACCCCCACCCGGGTTTCCGCCCAGGTGGGGATCCTTATTGGAGGTTTTCCCGCCACCAGTCCAGGTAGGCCTCGAGCCGGGCAATCCGGCGGTCGGGCCTGCCGGAGCGGGAAAGTTCGTGCCCCTCCTCGGGCACGCGGAAAAACCGGGTCTTTACTCCCAGGTGGAGGAGGGCGGTGTACCAGGTTTCCCCCTGGTCTATGGGGCAGCGGTGGTCCTGCTCGGAGTGGACCACCAGGGTGGGCGTCCTCACCTGGTGGACGTGGCGCAGGGGGCTTTTTTCCCACAGCACCTCGGGCCTCTCCCAGGGCTTGGCGAAAAGTTCCATGAAGGTGAAGCGGGGGCCGATGTCGCTGGCTCCAAAGAAGCTGAACCAGTTGCAGATGCTGCGGTCGGTGACCGCCGCTCGGAAGCGCTCCGGATGGCGGGCGGTGAGCCAGTTCACCATATACCCCCCGTAGCTACCCCCCGCCACCCCCACCCGGGCTGGGTCCAAGGGAAAATGGGCCAGAACGTGATCCAAAAAGCCCAGGAGGTCCCGCTCGTCCCGTTCCCCCCACATCCCTTCCAGGAGGGCAAAGTCCTGGCCGTAGCCGGTGGAGCCTCGAGGATTACAAAAAGCCACGGCATACCCCGCCTGGCAAAAAAGCTGGAACTCCAGCATGGGGGCCCGGCCGAAGGCGGTGTGGGGCCCCCCGTGGATGTAGAGGATCAGCGGATGGGGGCCCTCTCCTTGCGGAAGCAACACCCAGCCCGGAACCCGGTGCCCCTCGGGGCTTGGCCACTCGGTGTACACGGGCTCGGCCAAGGGGGAGATAACGCCCTCGTTGGGGTCAAAGAGGCCCAGGGGCCCCTCGAGGCGGGCCGGACGGGTGAAGTCCTCGGTAAGGAAAAAGAGGCCCCGCTCGGTTATGGCGAAGGAAAGAACGCTACCTTCCGCGGCCACCACCTCAGCCTTTCCCTCTAGCCCGACCCGGTAAAGCCGGGCCATCCCCTCCTCGGTGCGCACCACATAAACCCCGTCCCCACCCCACTTGGGTCCTTGGGGGTGGGCGCCAAAGCGGAGATCCGAGTTGAGGGAGTTGTGTAGGCTACCCTCAAGAAGGACCCGGGCTTCCCCATCCTTTAGGTGGTAAAGCCGGGCCTCCGTACCCCCACCCCGCTCAAAGGCGTGCCCTAGGAAGAAGAGCCCTTCCGGGCTCCACTCCAGGGCAAAGATGGGGCCAAAGCCCCCGTAAACCTTCTCCAGCGACCCATCCCTAAGGCGGTATAGGGTGTCCCGCCACTCCGCCTGGGCCTGCACATCCTCGGCCATCACCAGGTAAAGCCCCTCGGGGGAGGGCACCATTTCCTTGGGAGCGGGGGAGCGGTCCAGAAGAAGCTGCTTCTGACCCCCCTCGAGGGCATAAAGGACCACATTCCCCTCGGGCAGGAGGCCCCGGCCATCGAACTTAAAGGGCCATCCCTCGTACGTGCGGGGGCTTCCCGGCTTGGGAGCCTCCTTCAGAGCCAGGAAAAACACCCCCCCTTCAGGACCCAGGGCGTAGTCCAAGACCCCCGGGGTTTCCGTAAGCCTCTCCGCCTCCCCACCCCTTAGGTCCAGGCGGAAAAGCTCCTGGACCTCCCCCACCTTGCGCAGGAAGTAGACGTAAGGATGGGCATAGCGGGGCTTTTTGGCCTCCTCCTGGGTGAGGAAGCGCAAGGCCCCGTCAAAAAGGGCCAGCCGCGAACGGTAGCGGGGAGGGTCCCCCTCCTGGACGTCGGTAAGGAGGAAAAGGGGAAAGCCCTCAGGGCCAGGGGTAAGGTCCGACAGGAAGCGGAGCTTAAGGAGGATTTCCGGTTCCATACCCCCATAATACTGACCGGTCATTCGCCTGTCCCCAGGCCCGCCTTTCCGGTAAGCTGGGCGCCATGGACCGGGACGAGCTGGTGCGCTACTTGGACACGTACCTGCGCCTAGGAGACTTCCCCCAGGATGCCTCTCTAAACGGCCTGCAGGTGGAGGGGAAGGAGCGGGTGCACAAGGTGGGGGCAGCGGTGGACGCGGCGGAGGCCACCTTCCAAAAGGCGGCGGAGGAAGGGGTGGACTTCCTCCTGGTCCACCACGGCCTTTTCTGGGGAAAACCCTTCCCCATCGTGGGGCACCACAAGCGCCGGCTGGAGCTCCTCCTCCAGGGAGGGATCAACCTCTACGCCGCCCACCTTCCCCTAGACGCCCACCCCGAGGTGGGCAACAACCACCAGCTGGCCCGGGCTCTGGGTCTGGTGGAGCTGGAACCCTTTGACGTGGGGGTAAAGGGCCGCTTTCCCCTGCCCACCCCCTTGGCCCAGGTGGCGGACATGCTGGGGCAACTCACCGGGATGCAGCCTTTGGTCCATCAAGGGGGCAAAGGCCTGGTGGATACGGTAACCATCGTATCCGGCGGGGCGGCCAGCCTGATAGGCCGGGTGCACACGGACCTCTTCATCACCGGGGAACCCAAGCATAGCGTCTTTCACGAAACCTTTGAGCGGGGGCTTAACGTCATCTACGCCGGCCACTACGACACCGAGGTCTTTGGGGTCAAGGCCCTGGCCCAGCACCTGGAAGCCCGCTTTGGCCTGCCCTGGGTTTTCCTGGACCATCCCACGGGGCTATGAAGGGCTTTTTCCTTACCCTCGAGGGCCTGGACGGCTCCGGCAAGACCACCCAGGCCCGGCTCCTGGCCCAGTTCCTGGAAGGGAAGGGCATAGGGGTGCGGCTAACCCACGAGCCTGGGGGAGGTCTTAAAGGGGTACGGGACCTCCTGCTAAAGGGCAAAACCCTCTCCCCGGAGGCCGAGTACCTCCTCTTTAGCGCCGACCGGGCGGAACACGTGCGTAAGGTCATCCTCCCCGCCCTGGAGGAAGGGCACTGGGTGATATCGGACCGTTACCTGGACTCCAGCCTGGCCTACCAGGGGTACGGCCGCGGCCTTTCCCTATCCTGGCTCCTCGAGGTGGCCAAGGAGGTCACCTTGGGCCTCAAGCCCCACCTTACCCTCCTTCTGGATCTGCCTCCGGAGGAGGCCCTTAGGCGGGTTACCGCCCCAGACCGCCTGGAGGGGGAGGGACTGGATTTCTTCAGGCGGGTGCGGCAGGGGTACTTGGAGTTAGCCCAAGCGGAGCCCGAGCGCTTCCTCATAGTGGACGCCGCCAGGCCCGTGGAGGAGGTGGGGGCGGCCATCCGCTCTGGCATCCAGAGGCTACTTCCTTAAGGGAGAAGCCTCCCCTTCTGGCATAATGGTCCCATGCGCTTCCTCTACCCCATCCGGTGGCTGGCCCCCTGGATCCTGGGGCTGGTAGCCCTGGCCCAGGGCCTATCCTTTCCCCGGAGCACCCTTTACGTGGAGCAAGGGGGCAGACGCCACACCCTAAGGGTGGAGGTGGCGGACACCCCCGAGCGCCAGGCCCAGGGCCTCATGTTCCGCAAAACCCTGGGGGAGGACGAGGGCATGGTGTTCCTTTTCCCTGCCCCCACGGCCGGGGGCTTCTGGATGAAAAACACCCTCATTCCCCTTTCCATCGCCTTCTTTGACCGGCAGGGGGTCATCCTGCGCATCCTGGATATGGAACCCTGCCGTAAGGAACCTTGCCCCGTCTACTACCCTGGGGTGGTCTACCAAGGGGCCCTCGAGGTGAACCAAGGCTGGTTCCAGAAACGGGGCCTCACCCCCGGGGCCCGGGTGGGCGGCGAGGCCCTGAAGTTCTGGCCCCGATAGTGGAACGGAACCCCTTTCTTCCCATCGCCGCCTTCATCCTGATCATCGGGCTTTCCGTGGTCTCCTTCCTGGGGTACATGTTGGCTGCCCGAAGGCTCCAGACCCCCCCTCCCCCCCAACGGATCGTGGTGGAAACAAAAGGGGGCACCCACACCTTGAAGGCCCGCCTAGCCCGCACCCCCGAGGCCTGGCGCCGGGGCCTGGGGGTGCGGGGCGAGGACCTGCAGGCCCTCCTCTACCTTTTCCCCGAGGCCACCGACGCCCCTTTTAGCACCGAAGGCTACCGTTTTCCCGTGCTCCTGGCCTTCCTGGATGCCCATGGCCGGGTGCTGAAGGTGGTCCAGCTGGAGCCAGGAAGGAGCTACGCCCCCGGCCTCGCCTACCGGGGGCTTCTAGAGGTCCGAAGCGGGGTGTTGAGGCTGGAACCAGGGGATCGGGTGCTTCCGTGACGACTCCCCGTTCTGGTCAGCCGTAAGGCTATCTTGTAGAACGGGGCTGCAAGATACGGGCTGCGCCCGTGACCTCAGGAACGATGAGACCGTTTGCACGGTGCTCACCCCTGGAGGCTCCGGCAAGGTAGCCTTTCGGCTGACCCGAGCCCAGAAAAACCTTGACTCCGTATCGGCAGGCGAGCGCAATGCTTCTGACTCTGCCACGGGTGTTCGTTTGGAGTTTTACCCATCGGACTACCCGATGGAACCCCCTACTCCAAGTTTCAAGGTCCACGGGGAACGCTGTCCCCAAGGGGATTGTACGGCACATCTGCAGCTCACCCTGCCATGTGCCCCTGCAAGACATGTGGGGGGCTAATGTAGCTTCGCTGACCCATGCATCCCCGGTTTGAAAACCGGGGGATTATAGCCCCCCACACCCCCCTTCTCTCTAATCCGCCCTATCCCGACCCCTTCCCAAGGGGATTTCCCTTAGTCGCTATCCTTACCGCCGCTCGTGGACTCCCCACCTTCCGATTTGGAAGAGGAATCCTTCTTGGCATAATCCTTCACGTGCCACCCCGAACCCTTGAAGATGATGGCGGGCGGGGTGATAACCCGCTTCAAGGGCTCCCCGGTCTCCGGGTGCGCCTTAAGAGGCTCGTCGTGGAAGCCTTGCTCAAACTCGTAGTAGTTGCCCGTTTCCAGACCCTTGTAGACGTAAACCGGCATACCCACCCTCCTGTTTGGCCATTTTGACACTCAACTACCTTGAGTGTCAAGAGGGGGGAATGGTACCCTTCCCCCGTGGACAAGCCCAGCTTGCGCCGCCACTGCCTTCGCCTTTGGCGGACCCTGGACCGAGAGAGCCTTTCCCGGCAGGTGGCGGAGACCCTGGTGCCCTGGCTGAAGGGGCGGGGCTTCCAGGAGATCCTCCTTTACCATCCCCTGCCCCACGAGCTCAACCTCCTTTCCCTCACCCAGCTTTACCCTGCCCGCTACTACCTGCCCAGGGTGGCTGGCCTGGGGCTCACGGTACACCCCCTGGGCCCCTTGGCCCCCGGGCCCTTCGGCCTTTTGGAACCCACCACCCAGCCGGTGGACCCTGAGGTCCTGGAGCTGGTGGTGGTTCCTGGGTTAGCCTTTGACCAGGAAGGCTACCGCCTGGGGCACGGCAAGGGGTACTATGACCGCTTCCTGGCCACGATCCGGGCCGAGAAGCTGGGAGTGATCCCCAAGGCCCTTCTGTTTCCCCGCCTCCCCCGGGACCCTTGGGATGTGCCGGTAAGCTCCTTGGCCACGGAGGAGGGGGTACATCCGGTCAGATGACCCATGGGTCAAGCCTTGGGATGCTACACTTAGGCCCATGCAAGGAGCCCTTCTGGACCGGGACGGGGTTCTGCTCCTGATGGACGAGGAAGCCCTTTACAAGAAAGCCCTGGAGCTTTCCCTCCTTGGGGCCGGGCTTGACAAAACCTTGGCCGTCCTGGCCTGGGCGGTTCGGGAGGTCAACGAAGCGGTCCGTACCCTAAGAGTGCGGACCCTCGAGGAGGAAGCCGCTTTCTGGAACGTCCTGGCCCAGAAGGTGGCCGAGGGGCTTGGGCTTTCCGGTTCCGCTAAAACCCCCTTATCCGCAGAGCTCCTCTCCTGGCGCTATTACCACTTCATGCGCAAAGCCCCGGGGGCGGAAGCCCTGCTCCGGAGTCTGAAAGAACGAGGGCTCAAGGTGGGCGTCCTCTCCAACACCCTGCCAAGCCTTTGGGAGAGCCTGGCCTATCATGGCCTAGACCGGTACGTGGATGGCTTCTTCGCCTCCTGCTCCCTGGGGGTAGCCAAGCCTGACCCCAGGGCGTTTCAGATGGCCCTAAAGGGCCTGGGCCTAGCCCCCGAGGAGACCCTTTATCTGGACGACGATCCGGAAAACGTGGAAGCGGCCCGCAGGCTAGGCCTGCGGGCTGAGGTCTATACCCCCCTAGGGTTCCAAACGCCTAGAGAACGGGAAGCTCCGCCACCGTAGCCACATCGGAGGCCGAAGCCCCTTGGCGGAAGACGGCAAGCCGCCCCACCACATGCCCTCCCGCCCGGAGCACCATCCGCTCCATGGCCTTCATGGTTTCGCCGCTTGCCACCACATCGGAGACCAGGGTCACCTTCTGGTTGAGAAGCTTTTCAGCAAAACGCCGGTCCAGCCAGAGCACCTCCCCCACCCCTAGGGTGAGGGTCTGTACCTCCTGGATGATGGGATCCTCCATATAGGGGCGGCGGCGCCTTCTGGCCACCACGTAGGGAAGACCCATCTCCTCCGCCAGCACATGGGTGAGGGGAATGGGGCTGGTTTCCGTGGTGAAAAGCACCTCCGTGCCCGCAGGCACCAAAGGCTTTAAGGCCTGGGCCGCCGCCCGCACCAGCTCAGGGTCCCCCAAAAACTCCACCAGGGGGATGCGCCGTCCTGGTAAGGGCTCGATGAGGGGCACATGCCGGGTAACGCCACCGATGGCAATGGGATAAGTTTCCATACAACCTCCTATTCCGGCTTAAAGAGAGGCAGATGACCCAAGGCGATGACATCCTGGCGGGGCGTCCCCTCGGTGAAGACCGCCAGAACCGCCACCACCTGGCCCCCCACGCTCTCAATGAGTTCCCTAAGACCGGAAAGGGTGGAACCCGTGGACACTACATCGTCCACAATGGCCACCTTGCGCCCCCGGATGAGGGGGATGTCCGCCCCATCCAGCACCAAAAGCTGCGGCTTGCCCGTGGTGATGGAGAGCACCTGACGGCTCACGGGGTTGATCATGTAGGGCTTTTCCGTCTTCCGGGCTACCACGTAGGGCCTCTTGGTGATCCGGGAAAGGGCGTGGGCCAAGGGCACCGCCTTAACCTCCGGGGTAACCAGGGTTTCCACCTCGGGGGGAAGATGCTTGGCCAGCTCCTCGGCGGCGGCCTCGGTGAGCTCGGTGTCCCCCAGAAGGTTCAAAAGGGCCACCGCCACATCCGGCCCCACCTGGACGATGGGAAGCTCGCGCCGCACCCCAGCGATCTCCACAGGGTAGGTCCTCACGCCGCTAGTCTATACTCTAGGTATGCTAAGCGCCAAGATTGAAACCCTGGGCGTGGACCCCCAGAACGGGAGCGTGGTGGTTCTGCTCAGGACGGAGAACGACAAACTTCTTCCCATCGTCATCGGTCCCCTCGAGGCCCACCACATCGTGGTGGCCCTGCAAGGGGAAAAGCCCCCCCGCCCCTTAACCCCAGACCTTCTGCTGTCCGTGATGGAGATGCTCCAGGGAAAACTTCTTCGGGTGGAAATCATTGACCTGCGAGACGGAACCTTCTACGCTCGCCTCATCCTGGAGCACCGGGGCATTGAGCTGGAGGTGGACGCCAGGCCCTCCGACGCCATGGCCCTGGCCCTTAGGGCCGGGGCCCCCATCCTGGTGGCGGAGGAGGTGGTGGAAAAAGCCGGGGTGGAGGAGGCTAGCCTAAAGCCCCATGGAGCAGCGGAAGCCTAGTGCAAAGGGCCCTTCTCCTCCTCCTTTTCCTGGGGCTGGCCTTGGGCCAGCGCCTGGCAGTCATAGGGGATTGGGGCCAGGACACCCCCGGCCGCCTGCAGGTGGCCAGGCTCCTTCGGGCGGAGCATGCCCGCAAGCCCCTCGCTGCCCTTCTTACCGTGGGGGACAATTTCTACCCCCGGGGGCAGGTGGTGGAGGGCTTTCTCCGGGAGCTTCCCCCCGTGCCCCTCTACCCCGCCTTTGGCAACCATGACGCTCCCCACCTGGAGGAGCAACTCCAGCGCTTCCACCTGGAAAGGCCCTACTACCATGTGCGCCCGGGAGCAATAGAGGTCCTCGTCCTCTACACGGAAGGAAACCTCAGGGCCCAGCGGGCCTGGCTAGCCCAGGCCCTTAGCCACAGCCAAGCTGCTTGGACGGCGCTGATCCTCCACCGTCCCCTGTGCTCCTCGGGGCTCCACGGGGGGAGCCCGAGCCTACGAAGCCTCCTCGAGCCCCTCTTACGCCAGCACCGCATACCCCTGGTCCTGGCGGGCCACGACCACCACTATGAACGCCTCCAGGTGGGCCCCACCACCCACCTGGTGGTGGGAGGAGGGGGAGCCAGCCTTTACCCCACCAAACCCCCTTCCCCCTACACCCAGGCCCTGGCGGTAGCCCACCATGCCCTCTTCCTGGAGGTGGAAGGGGAAACCCTGGTGGGCTTGGCCTTGGACCCCAGCGGCCGGGTGCTGGACCGCTTTGTCCTTAGGAAGGGTGCCCCATGACGTGGACGTGCACGTGAAAGACCTCCTGCCCCCCCTTCTCCCCCACGTGCACCTGGACCTTGTAGCCCTCTAGCCCCAAGGACCGCGCCACCCGGTTGGCGGTGCGGAAGAGGGCCCCCAGCTTCCTCTCCCCCTCCTCCGTGTCGGGGTAGTCGGAAAGCTTCGCTATGTGCTCCTTGGGCACCACCAAAACATGCACCGGGGCCTTAGGCCTTATGTCGTGGAAGGCCACGAAGCCCGCATCCTCATAGACCTTCCGGGAAGGAAGCTCTCCGGCGATGATGCGGCAGAACACGCACTCCATGGGAAAAGTCTACCTTAAGGGAAGCTCCACAGGAAGCGGAGGCCCTTCCACCACCGCCTCCACCCGGCCCAAAAGGGTGTACCCCTCCGCCCCCTCCACCCGGGCCAAAACCGTGTCCCCTGGCCGGGCAGACCCGGAAAGCCGGGCCTCGTAGTAGTCCGGGGTGTGGCCCAGGGCCAAACCGCCCTGGATCCTCTCCACCAAAACCTCCACCTGGCTTCCCAGCTTGGGCCTTATGCGCTCCTCCGCCAGGCGCTGGGCCAAGGCGATGATCTCCTTGGTGCGCCGCTTGCGCACCTCCAAAGGTACCTGGGGCATGGAGGCCGCCCGGGTCTTGGGCCTGGGGGTGTAGGTGAAGGCGTGGACCCGGGTGGGCCTAAGCTCCTCTAAAAAGGCCAGGGTTTCTCGGTGCTCCTCCTCGGTCTCCGTGGGCAACCCAGCGATGACATCCGTGGTGAGGGCAAAGCCGGGGATGAGCTCATAGGCCCTTTCCACCAGGTGGCGGTAGTAGGCCTTGTCGTAGCGGCGGCCCATAAGCCTTAGGAGGCGGTCCGAACCCGTCTGCAGGGAAAGGTGCAAGTGGGGCCGCACTTTGGGGGCATAGCGGGCCATGACCCCAAGGAGATCCTCCCCCACGTCCTCGGGCTCAATGGAGGAAAGCCGCACCCTTGCCCCCAGGTGGTAAAGGTCCTCCACCAACCCCGCAAGGCCCTTGGGATGGCCCCGGTAGCTTCCCAGCCGCACCCCCGTGAGCACGATTTCCTTGATGCCCATCCGGAGAAGCGCCTCCGCCTCCCCTAGGGCCTCCCGGTAATCCCGGTGCCGCTCCTTGCCCCGGAGGCGGGGGATGATGCAGTAGGCACAGCCCACCTGGCAGCCATCCTGCACCTTCAAAAAGGCCCGCACCCGGCTATTCAAAAGCCCCCTTTCCCCCGCCCCCCAGAACTCGTTGGGGGGGGTGGTGATAGGGTCCGCGGGGAGGCCAAAGTGCTCCAGGATCACCTTGGGAAGCTCCGCCTTGCGGGTGTTGGGCACCACGGCGTCGGCACCCAGTTCCCGCACCTCCTCAGGAGCAAGCTCGGCATAGCATCCCGTGACCACGATGAAGGCCTTGGGATTAGCCCTCCTGGCCCGGCGGATCTCCTTGCGGGCGTCGGCCTCGGCGGTGGTGGTCACGGCGCAGGTGTTGATGACCACCAGGTCGGCCCCCGCCTCGAGGGGGACCACTTCCGGCTCTAAGGCCCTGAGGAAGCCCAAAAGGGCCTCGGTTTCCACCTGGTTCACCTTGCACCCCAGGGTGCGGAAGGCCGCGCGCATCCTTTCCATTCTGGTAGGCTAGGGGAGCCAAGTCAACAAGCGGGGGCAGAGTGTGATCCCCCCCACTTGCGGTGAAAACCCCAGGAGTTGTAGCATCACCTTCGTCTGCCCCAAGATATGGGGGAAAGCCCTTGGGGCCAGCGGTCTTGTCCACTCAAGTAGTCAGGGAGGATTTATGGAGCATTTGTTTGATGAGCACGCACAGGCCATCGCCAAACGCCAGTATCTGCAAGAAGGGGATGGGGACATCCTGGGCATGTTCCGCCGGGTGGCCCGGGAGATCGCCAAGCCCGAGAAGCCGGAAAACCGCACCTTCTGGGAGGAAAAGTTTTACCACCTCATGGCCTCCAAGCGCTTCTCCCCCGGGGGGCGCATCCTGGCGGGGGCCGGCACCGCCCACGGCAACCTGCTGAACTGCTTTGTGCAAGGGGCCACGGAGAACCCGCCGGAAAGCTTTGAAGGCATCATGGAGGTGGCCAAGAAACTGGCCCTGGTCACCAAGGTGGGTGGGGGCAACGGGGTCAACCTGGATCCCTACCGCTCCAAGGGGAACCGCAAGCGCCGGACAGTGCAAGGGATGGCCTACCTCTCCGCGAGCCATCCCGATGTGGCCGACTTCATCCGGGGCCTCATGCGCCCCCCCACCAACCCAGAAGGGGAAAAGGAGGAGATCGCCCTAAAGAACTTCAAAAGGGCCGTTTACGGGGAGGTTTCCCCCGAGCTTAGGTCCCTGGCGGAGCGCTACGGGGTAGACATCCTCAAGGAACCCCCGCAAGGTAGCCTTACGGCTGACCCGGAGGCCATCCGGGTGCCCGACGACATGGGGGGGATTATAGAGGCAGCCAAGGAGGCCACCGCCTTGGCCCTCAAAGGCCTGACGCCCCATGTGGACTTCTCCTCGTTGCGGCCCGAGGGAGCCCCCATCCGCGGTTCGGGAGGGACCAGTTCCGGCCCAGTCAGCTTCCTGGTGGAGATCTTTGATAACTTCCTGGAGTGGGCCGCCTTGGGTGGGGAGAATGCGGGCCCCGTGGCCACCTTGAGGTATGTATACGCCCCCGTGCTCCGGGTGGTAAGGCAGGGCGGCACCCGCCGTGGCGCGGGCATGGCCACCCTCTCCATTGAGCACCCTGACCTCCTGGACTTCCTCACCGCCAAAGACCTGGACCGGGAGAAGGCGGAAGGGGACATCTCCACCTTCAACATCTCCATCCTGGCCACGGAGGCCTTCATCCGGGCAGTAGAGGGGGATACCCTCTGGCCCGTAACCCCCATTGAGGTGCCGGGCAAGTACTACCCCTACCCCGTGGAGGGGAGCTACACGGGCCATATCCCCAGCCTGCCGGAACGGGGGGACGGGGCCAAGCCCATCCCCCTCTTCGGGGGCAAGGTCCCCGCCCGCTGGCTTTGGCACGAGATCGCCTGGCACGCCTGGGCCACGGGAGAGCCGGGGCTCATCTTCATTGACCGCATCAACGACCTCTCTGCCCTCAAGGGGCTTGGGCCTAAATATCAGATCCGTTCCACAAACCCGTGCGGGGAAATTCCACTCACGGTGGGGGAATCCTGCAACCTGGGAGCCCTGAACCTCTCCGCCTACGTGAAGGGCGGGGAGTTCCAGATGGAGGAATTCCGCCGTGACGTGCACACCGCCATCCGCTTCCTGGATAACGTCCTGGACATCAACCGCTACGCCCTCCCCGACAACGAAGAGGCCGCGAGGAAGCTCCGCCGGCTGGGCCTAGGGGTGATGGGCCTGGCGGACGCCCTCATCAAGATGGGCCTTCCTTACGCTTCAGAAGAGGCCAGGGAAAAGGCCTACGCCATCGCCTCCGCCATGCGGGAGGAGGCCCTTAAGGCCTCGGAAGAGCTAGCCAAGGAGAGGGGCCCCTTCCCCCTCTACGAGGAGCACAAGGAGTACTTCCAGGCCCTAGGGATAAGGCCCAGGCGGAACGTGGCCCTCCTCACCGTGGCCCCCACGGGCACCACCAGCATGCTCATGGGGGTAAGTAGCGGCATCGAGCCCGTCTTTAGCCCCTTCGTGTGGCGCAGGATTGGCGGGGAGTACAAGCCCCTCCTCCACCCCCTCTTCGTGGAGCTCATGGAGGCCTACCCGCCCCATCCCGAGTACGAGAAGGAGGGGAAGTGGGACTGGGAGAAGATCATCGCCGCCATCCAGGAGGACGGTCACGGCTCGGTGCAAGGGCTTCCCTTCGTCCCCGAACCCATCCGCCAGGTCTTCCAGTGCGCCCACGACATCCCGCCCCTGGACCACGTGCGCATGCAAGGGGCCATCCAAAGGGCCTTTGACGCCGAAGGGTATGCGGGCAACTCCCTCTCCAAGACGGTCAACCTGCCCAACCACGCCACCGTGGAAGAGGTGGAGGAAGCCTACCTGGAGGCCTACCGCACAGGATGCAAGGGCATCACCGTGTACCGGGATGGGTCTAGGGAGTTCCAGGTGCTCACGGTGAAGAAGGAGGCAAAAGAGGAGACAAAGGAAGAAAAGGGCGAGGAGAAGAAGACAGAAGAGAAGCTTCCTTTCACGGAAGTCGAGGCCACTCACGAAAAATCCGCTTTGGGGCCCCTAGAGCCCCAAATGAACCCCCCTGCGGGACCCATCTACGAGCGCCCGGGAAGGCTCATGGGCTTCACGGACATGGTCAAGCTCCTCTCCCCCGACGGGGGCAAGCGGAGCTTCCTGGTCACGGTGAACGTGCTGGAAGGGAAGCCCATCGAGGTCATCCTCACCTCCGGTAAGGCGGGAGACGAGGCCAACGCGGACTCGGAAGCCCTGGGAAGGGTGGTGTCCATCGCCCTCCAGTACGGGGTACCCCCGGAGGCCATCGTGCGCACCCTGAGGGGCATCAACGGCGGCCTATACGGCACCTACCAGGGCCGTCTGGTCTCCAGCAAAGCGGACCTCATCGCGGTGGCCTTGGAAACCATCCCAGACCTCTTCAAAAACCCCCAGGCCCCCTCCTTGGGGGAGGTTCATTTGGGGTTCGGGGACCCCAAAGAGGGGAGCCCCAAGGAGATGCCCGTCCTCTCAGGGGGTGGTCTGGCCCTGGCAGGGGCCACCACCTGCCCTTCTTGCGGGGAGAAGGCCCTGGTGCGGGAAGAAGGGTGCTACAAGTGCCAGGTCTGCGGGTACTCCAAGTGCGGTTGATACCACCCCACCCTGGCAGAAGCCCCGGAAAGGGCCTCCGATAGGCCTCCTCTCGGCGGGGCTTAGAGAACGGAAAAGGTGTAAGGCCTCTTAGCCCCACCGGTTTTTGCTGGTGGGGCTAAGCTTAGGGTATGGTCCGAACGCACGGTTTTCGCTTGGGAAGGCAAGGGCGTCCTGCCCGGAAAGGGGTCTTGCCTTGATCCGCATCAAGATCTGCGGCATCACCCGACGGGAGGACGCCCTATTGGCTGAGGCCTTAGGGGCCTATGCCCTAGGCTTTGTCTTCGCCCCCGCCTCCAAGAGGCGGCTTACCCCAGAGGCCGCCCGCAGCCTCTCTCAGGCCTTGGGGCCCTTGGTGGTGCGGGTGGGGGTTTTTCAAGATCAGGAGCCTGAGGAAGTGCTTTCCCTCATGGAAAGGGCAGGGCTCCAGGTGGTCCAGCTCCATGGTCAAGAGCCTCCAGAGTGGGCGGAGGCCATCGGCCAGCACTACCCCGTCATCAAAGCCTTTTCCCTCACCGGCCCCGCAGACCCCGCCTGGAAGGACTACCCCGCAAGCGCCCTTCTCCTAGACGGCAAGGCCCCGGGAAGCGGCCAGGCCTACCCCAGGGACTGGGCCCGGCCCCTTTTGCAAACCGGGAAGCGGGTAATCCTGGCCGGAGGCATCACCCCGGAAAACCTGGAGGAGGTTCTGGCGTTAAGACCCTACGCCCTGGACCTCGCCAGCGGGGTGGAACGGGCCCCCGGGGTAAAGGACGAGGAGAAGTTGCGGGCGCTTTTTGCCAAGGCCAGGCGCCTTGGCGGGTACGGCCCCGTATGATGGAGGGGTGATCGGCAGGAACCACCCCTACTACCCCTTTCTGGCCGCCATGCTGGAGGCCGCCCACCTGGCCAAGGGCATCCACGCCTACTACTTGGAAAAGGGCTTCACCCACGGCACCAAGTCCGGACCCACGGACCTGGTGACCCAGGCGGACCATGAGTCGGAGGAGGCCATTAAAGACCTTCTCCTCTCCCACTTCCCCGAGGCGGGCTTTTTGGGGGAGGAGGGGGGAAGCGAGGGAGGAAAGGCCCTCCGCTTCATCGTGGACCCTTTGGACGGCACGGTGAACTACGCCCATGGCTTCCCTTTCTATGGGGTTTCCATCGCCCTCGAGGTGGAGGGGGAAATCCAGGTGGGCGTGGTGCTGGACACCAGCCGGGACGAGGCCTTCTATGCGGTGCGGGGAGAAGGCGCTTTCCTAAACGGGAGGCCCATCCGGGTCACAAAGCGCAAGGAGCTTTTGGGAAGCCTCCTGGCCACCGGCTTTCCTTACGATGTGGCCAAGGACCCGGAAAACCTCACCTACTTCCACCGAGCCCTCTCCCAAGGGCTTCTGGTGCGCCGGCCTGGGGCGGCGGCTTTGGATTTGGTCTATGTGGCCGCTGGGAGGCTGGAAGGCTTCTGGGAGGTGAAGCTAAACCCTTGGGACGTGGCGGCGGGCTGGCTCATCGTGGAGGAGGCAGGGGGTAAGGTGACGGACCTAGAAGGCCGGCCCTACCGCCTGGGACACCGCTACATCGTGGCCACCAACGGCGAGATCCACGAGGTCCTGATCCAGACCCTCCTGGGCCGCTAAAATAGGGGGCATGGACCTCGAGGCCAAGAAGAAAGTCCTGCGCAGCTTCACCTATGGCCTTTACATCCTCACGGCCAAGGACGGGGAGGACTACGCCGCCGGCACCGTGAACTGGGTGACCCAGGCCTCCTTCACCCCACCCCTCATCGCCCTGGGGGTGAAGCGGGATAGCCGCCTGCACGAGCTTATTGCGCGCACGGGGAAGCTGGCCCTCATGACCCTGGCCCAAGACCAGAAAGCGATCGCCCAGGACTTCTTCAAGCCCACGGTGCGGGAGGGGAACTCCCTAAACGGCCATCCCTTTGAACCCTCCCCCACCTTTGGCCTTCCCCTCCTCACCGAGCTTCCCTACTGGCTCGAGGCCGAGGTGCGCCACCTCCTGGAGGGCGGGGACCACAGCCTGGTGGTGGCCGAGGTGGTGGAGGCTGGGGTGAGGGAAGAGGCCAAGCCCCTCATCATGTGGGACACGGGCTGGTTCTACGGGGGTTAAGGGAGGAGGCTTAGGGGCACCTCCCTACCCTCCGGAAGGAGGAAGGCCCTGACCCCATCGGTGCCGAAGATCACGTAGGGCACCCGCCAGCGGGCCTCGCGAATGTCGGTGGGGCTGGGAAGAGCGGGCCCTTTGGGGTGGGAGTGGTAGATGGCAAGAAGGCTAAGGCCCTCCCTTTCCAACTCCTTCAAGGCCCGAAGCAGGGCCAGGGGTTCCGCCAAATATCCCACCAAGGGCTCAGGGTGGACGTTGGGCAAGGGGATGACCCGTTCCACCTCCCGCCTGCCCGCCCAAAGCCCCACCCCCTCCCTGGGCACTTCCTTATCCAGGTGGGTGCGGGTTTCCTCCAGAAGCCTCCTGGACACGTAGAGCACTTGGGACAATCGCCCCCTCCTTAGGCCTATACTATGGGCACCAAGAAGGAGGGAAGATGATCCCAGGAACCTCTCCCATCCGAACCGTGGCCCTGGTGGGCCATGCGGGAAGCGGCAAGACCACCTTGACCGAGGCCCTGCTTTTCCGAACCGGGGCCAAGGAGCGCATGGGCCGGGTGGAGGACGGCACCACCACCACCGACTACACCCCCGAGGCCAAGCTCCACCGCACCACGGTGCGCACCGGGGTAGCCCCCCTACAGTACAAAGGCCACCGCATCTTCCTCCTGGACGCCCCCGGCTACGGGGATTTCGTGGGGGAGATACGGGGGGCCTTGGAGGCCGCGGATGCCGCCATGGTGTTGGTCTCCGCGGAAAACGGAGTCCAGGTAGGCACGGAAAGGGCCTGGACCGTGGCGGAGCGGCTGGGCCTAGCCCGCATGGTGGTGGTCACCAAGCTGGACAAGGGCGGGGATTACTACGCCCTTTTGGAAGATCTCCGGGCCACCTTAGGCCACATCCTGCCCATTGACCTGCCCCTCTTTGCCGGAGGGCGCTGGGTGGGTCTCATTGACGTGTTTCACGGCAAGGCCTACCGGTACCAAAACGGCCAGGAGGTGGAGGTGCCCGTGCCCGAGGAGGAACGGGAGCGGGTGGAGCGCTTCCGCCAGGAGGTCCTCGAGGCCATCGTGGAAACCGACGAGACCCTTTTGGAAAAGTACCTGGAAGGAGAGGAGGTGACGGGGGAGGCCCTGGAAAGGGCCTTCCACGAGGCGGTGCGCCAGGGCCTCCTCTACCCCGTGGCCCTGGCCTCGGGTACGGAAGGCATCGGGGTCCTACCCCTTTTGGACCTGGTCCTGGAAGGCCTTCCCTCCCCGGAGGAGCGCTTCGGCCAGGGCCCCGCCCTGGCCAAGGTCTTCAAGGTGCAGGTGGACCCCTTCATGGGCCAGGTGGCCTACGTGCGCCTCTACCGGGGAAGGCTGAAACCCGGGGACACCCTCTTAAGCGAGGCGGGTCCCGTGCGCCTTCCCCACCTCTATGTGCCCATGGGCAAAGACCTCTTGGAGGTGGAAGAGGCGGAAGGGGGGTTTATCCTGGGCCTTCCCAAGGCGGAAACCCTCCACCGGGGGATGGTGCTTTGGCAAGGGGAAAGGCCGGAAAGCGAGGCCGTGCCCTTCGCCCGTTTACCTGAGCCCAACGTGCCCGTGGCCATCCGGCCCAAGGGCAAAACCGACGAGGCCAAGCTGGGGGAGGCCCTGAGGAAGCTTTTGGAGGAGGACCCCAGCTTAAGGCTGGAGCGCCAGGAGGAGACGGGGGAGCTCCTCCTTTGGGGGCATGGGGAGCTCCACCTCACCACCGCCAAGGAGCGCCTGGCGGACTACGGGGTGGAGGTGGAGTTCTCCGTGCCCAAGGTACCCTACCGGGAGACCATCCGCAAGGTAGCCGAGGGGCAGGGCAAGTACAAGAAGCAGACCGGGGGTCACGGCCAATACGGGGACGTGTGGCTCAGGCTGGAACCCGCCCCCGAGTACAGCTTTGAGTGGCGGATCACAGGAGGGGTCATCCCCAGCAAGTACCAGGAGGCCATTGAGGAGGGGATCCTCGAGGCCGCCAAGAAGGGGGTTCTGGCGGGGTATCCGGTGATGGGCTTCAAGGCCATCGTCTATAACGGCTCCTACCACGAGGTGGACTCCTCGGACCTCGCCTTCCAGATCGCCGCCAGCATGGCCTTCAAGAAGGTAATGGAGCTGGCTAGCCCCGCCCTTTTGGAACCCATCTACCAGATCCGGGTAATCGCCCCCCAGGAGCGGGTGGGGGACATCCTCTCCGACCTTCAGGCAAGGCGGGGACGCATCCTGGGCATGGAGCAGGATGGCGCTTTGGCGGCGGTGCGGGCCGAGGTGCCCCTGGCCGAGGTGCTGGAGTACTACAAGGCCCTCCCAAGCCTCACCGGGGGAGCGGGAGCCTACACCCTGGAGTTCAGCCACTACGCGGAGGTGCCCCCTCACCTGGCGCAGAAGGTCATCCAGGAGCGCAAGGCCACAGAGGAATGAGGGAGGGGACGGGGCGATGGAAGGGCTCCCGGCCATCTCCAGGCTAAAGGAGGCGCTTGATGGGGTCCTCTTCGGCCAGGAGGGGGTGATTGAGGCCCTCTTGGCCACGGTCCTGGCCCGGGGGCACGCCCTCATGGAGGGGGTACCAGGCCTGGGGAAAACCCTTTTGGCGGAAGGCTTCGCCCGGGCCAGCGGCCTCAGCTACAAGCGCATCCAGTTCACCCCCGACCTCCTCCCCCAGGACCTCACGGGAAGCGAGGTCTTCCGCGAGGGACGGTTTGAGTTCATCAAGGGACCCCTCTTCGCCCAAGTGGTCCTGGCGGACGAGATCAACCGGGCCCCACCCAAAGTGCAGTCGGCCCTTCTGGAAGCCATGCAGGAGCGGGCGGTAACCATAGGAGGGGTACGCTACTCCCTCCCTGAGCCCTTCTTCGTGGTGGCCACGCAAAACCCCCTGGAGCTTGAGGGCACCTACCCCCTCCCGGAGGCCCAGCTGGACCGCTTCACCGCCCGAATCCCCTTCCGCCCCCCTAGGCGGGAGGTGTGGCTTAGGATTCTGACGGAAGAACCCCATCTCCCCGAACCCCTGCCCGTGGACTTCCTAAAGGCACAAAAGGAGGCCCAGGCGGTGCGGGTGGCCAGGGAGGCCCTGGAGGCCATCACCCACGTGGCCTTCCTGAGCGGGGAGGATGGCCGGCTGCGCATGGGCCTCTCCCCCCGGGGGGCCAAGGCCTGGCTGGCTTTAGCCCGGGCTTTAGCCTACCTGAGGGGAAAACCCCTGGTGGACTGGAAGGAGCTTAAGGACGCCGCCTTTTTGGCCCTTCCCCACCGGCTTTTCCTAACGGAGGAGGCCCTTTACGAGGGGGAGAGGCCTGAGGAGATCCTGAAGCAGCTTCTCAAGAAGGGGGGTATTCCCTAGAAGGGAGGAGATATGCGCTGGATACGGTTTTTCCATGAGGTAGGCCTCGAGGACGTCCCCCTGGTGGGCGGCAAGAACGCCTCCTTGGGGGAGATGATCCGGGAGCTTTCCCCCTTGGGGGTGAAGGTGCCCGGAGGGTTTGCCACCACCAGCGAGGCCTACTGGTACTTCCTCAAGGCCAATGGCCTTGAGGAGGCCATCCGCCAGGAACTAAAGAACCTAGACCCCGACGACCCCCTGGCCTTGCAAAGGGCCAGCCGCCGCCTGAGGAACCTGATCCTAAAGGGGGTGTACCCCCGGGACCTGGAGGAAGAGATCCGCCAGGCCTACCGGAAGCTTTCCCAAGAAGCCGGGGAAGAAGCCCTTCCCGTGGCCGTGCGCAGTAGCGCCACCGCCGAGGACCTCCCCACCGCCAGCTTCGCCGGGCAACAGGAAAGCTACCTCTACGTGCAAGGAGAAGAAGACCTCCTTCTCCACGTGAAGCGGGCCATGGCCAGCCTCTTCACCGCCCGGGCCATCAGCTACCGGGCCCACATGGGCTTTGACCACCTGAAGGTGGCCCTTTCCGTGGGGGTGCAGCGCATGGTCCGGGCGGATAGCGGAGCCAGCGGGGTGATCTTCACCCTGGACCCGGACACCGGCCACCAGGGCTTCGTCTACATCACCGCCATCTACGGCCTTGGGGAGAACATCGTCCAGGGGCGGGTGGGGCCCGACGCCTACTACGTGCACAAGGAAACCCTGAAGGCGGGCTACCGGGCTCTGGTGCACAAAAAGCTGGGCCCCAAGGAGCTCACCCTGGCCCTTGACCCCAGGGAAGGACGCCTCAGAAACCGCCCCACTCCCCCCTACCTTCGCAAGCAGTTCGCCCTCTCCGACACCGAGGCCCTCCTCCTGGCCGAGTGGTCCCTCAAGATTGAAGAGCATTACAGCAAAAAGCGGGGAGCGCCCACCCCCATGGACATTGAGTGGGCCAAGGACGGGCCCACGGGGGAGCTTTTCATCCTGCAAGCCCGCCCCGAAACCGTCCACTCGCAAAAGGCCCCGGTGCTCCGCATCTACCGCCTTTTGCAAAGGGGGGAGGTCCTGGCCGAGGGCCTGGCGGTGGGTGAAGCCATCGCCACGGGAAGGGCCCGAGTCCTCAAAGACCCCAAGGAAATGGACCGTTTCCAGGAAGGGGAGGTCCTGGTCACGGAAACCACCAACCCCGACTGGGAGCCCATCATGAAGCGGGCCTCGGCCATCGTCACCGAGCGGGGCGGGCGCACCTCCCACGCGGCCATCGTGGCCCGGGAGCTGGGGGTGCCCGCGGTGGTGGGCGCCCTGGGAGCCACCCGGCTCATCCCCGAAGGGGAGGTGGTCACCGTCTCCTGCGCCGAGGGGGAGGTGGGGCGCATCTACCGGGGGGCCTTTCCCTTTGAGGTGGAGGAGGTCCGGCCCGAAACCCTGCCCCAAACCCGCACCCGGATCATGGTGAATGTGGGCACCCCGGAGGAGGCCCTCAGGGTAAGCCTCCTACCCACGGATGGGGTGGGGCTTTTGCGCATGGAGTTCGTCTTCGCCAGCCACGTGCGCATCCACCCCTTGGCCTTAACCCGCTTTGAAACCCTGCCCAAGGAGGTCCAGCGCCAGGTGGAGGAGCTCACGGAGGCCTACCCCGACAAGCGGGCCTACTTCGTGGACACCCTGGCCCAGGGGATCGGCCTCATCGCCGCCGCCTTCTACCCCAGGCCCGTAATCCTCCGCTTCTCCGACTTCAAGACCAACGAGTACGCCCGCCTCGTAGGGGGGCACCTCTTTGAGCCCAAGGAGGAAAACCCCATGCTGGGCTGGCGGGGGGCCAGCCGCTACTACCATCCCGATTACAAGGAGGGCTTTCTCCTCGAGGTGCAGGCGGTGAGGAAGGTGCGGGAGGAGATGGGCCTGAAAAACCTCATGGTCATGGTGCCCTTCTGCCGCACCCCGGAGGAGGGGGCCAGGGTCTTGGAGGTGATGGCGGAAGGAGGCTTGAAGCGGGGAGAGGGGGGCCTCGAGGTCTATGTGATGGCGGAGATTCCCTCCAACATCCTGGAAGCCGAGGCCTTCGCGGAGCTTTTTGATGGGTTTTCCATCGGCTCCAACGACCTCACCCAGCTGGCCCTGGGCCTGGACCGGGACTCGGAAAGGGTGGCCTGGCTTTTTGACGAGCGGAGGGAAACCGTCAAACTCCTTTCGGCCATGCTGATAGAAAAGGCCCACGCCAAGGGGAAAAAGGTGGGCATTTGCGGCCAAGCCCCCTCCGACTATCCCGAGTTCGCCGCCTTCTTGGTGGAAAGGGGGATAGACTCCCTAAGCCTTAACCCCGACGCCCTTCTACGCACGGTGAAGAGGGTGGCGGAAATAGAAAAAGCCCTTCTGGAAGACTCCCATTAGGCGTTAGCGGCCTGGGAATCCGGTATGCTGAGGCATGGTGCGCGAGCCCTTTAATACCTTAAGCCATGCCCTCGGGGTGCCTTTGGCCCTTCTGGGAAGCGCTCTCCTTCTCCTCCTTGCCCCACAGAAATCCTGGCCGGCCCTCCTGCTCTTTGGGCTCACCATGACCTTCATGTTTGGGGCCAGCACCCTTTACCACGCCCTTCGGGTGGGGGATAAGGCCCTGGCCTGGCTCAGGCGACTGGACCATGCGGCCATCTTCCTCTTCATCGCCGGAAGCTACACACCCTTCCTGGTGGAAGGCCTTCAAGAGAGCTGGAAGCCCTTTGCCTTGGGCCTGGTCTGGGGCTTAGCCCTTCTGGGGGTGGGCTTCCGCCTTTTCTTCCTCAAGGCACCGCGTTGGCTCTACACCCTGGCCTACCTGGCCTTGGGATGGCTTTCCGTCCTCTTCCTGCCCAAGCTCCAACTGCCCCTTTCCACCTTCAGCCTCATGGCCGTCTCCGGGGTCCTCTACACCCTGGGGGCTTGGGTATATGGGAAAAAACGACCCAACCCATGGCCGGAAAAGGTGGGTTTTCATGGGCTTTGGCATCTATTGGTTCTCCTGGGAAGCCTCTTCATGTACTTGGCGGTTTTAAGTTTATACACCTAGCTTTCTCATGAGAAAGTGAGTATCCTAAAGGGTATGGAACCCCCTCTAATCCTCATCGTGGAGGACGAAAAGGATATCGCCCGCTTCATAGAACTGGAACTCCAAGCCGAAGGCTACCGCACCGAGGTGGCCTACGATGGCATTACGGGCCTTTCCCGCTTCCGGGAGGTGAACCCCAACCTGGTGATCCTGGACCTGATGCTTCCCGTCATGGACGGGATTGAGGTGGCCAAGCGCATCCGCAAGACCTCCAACGTACCCATCCTGATCCTCACCGCCAAGGACCGTGTGGAGGACAAGGTGGAAGGCCTGGATGCTGGGGCCGACGACTACCTGGTGAAGCCCTTTTCCATTGAGGAGCTTCTCGCCCGGGTGCGGGCCCACCTGCGCCGGGTGAGCCCGGCCATCACCGGGGAGATCCGGGTGGCCGACCTCATCATCAACCTGGAAGGAAGGGAGGTTTTCCGCAGCGGAAGGCGCATTGAGCTTTCCAACAAAGAGTTTGAGCTCCTGGAACTCCTGGCCAGAAATCCGGGCAAGGTCTTCAGCCGCTACGAGATAGAGGAGAAGGTCTGGCCTGGTTACCAAGGTGGGAGCAACGTGGTGGACGTCTACATCGGCTACCTGCGCAAGAAGCTGGAAGCCGCAGGAGAACGCCGCCTCATCCACACGGTGCGGGGTGTGGGTTACGTGCTCCGGGAAGACTGATGCGCGCCTTTCGCACCCTTTCGCCGGGGTAGCCAGGGCGGGGTAGCATGACCCTGCGCTCCCGGATCACCCTCCTCACCGCGGGGCTTCTCTTGGTGGCCCTCCTGGTTTTAGGGCTTGCCCTGGAAGGGCTTTTAAGGAACTTCCTCTACCGCTCCCTCCGCCAAGAGCTCCAGGAGGCCAGCAACCAAGTGGTGCGCCTTTTGAACCTGGGGGGGCAGGCCCTATTGGAGGCTGGGCTCCCCGCCAACCTCTATGCGGAGCTGGTCCTCATCCCTGAGGAAAACCCAGCCCTCCTGGCCCAGGAAGGAGGGATCAGCCTCCAGAAAAGCCCCGCCTTGGGAGGGCAGCGCCTGCTTCTTAAGGAAGCCGACTACCGCGCCCTTCTGGAGCAGGGCGAGACTTGGGCTTACGCCGAGCTTCCCCGGGACGGACCCCCCTTAAGGCTTCTGGTGTACGCCCGGCGAGTGGAGGTGAACCTTGCGGGCGCGGTGTGGAAGGGGGCCCTTTTGGTGGGGAGGCCCGTGGAAGGCCTTGAAAGCACCCTCTCCCAGTTCACACGTATCTATGCGGGGACAGCCATCTTGGTCCTCCTTCTCTCCCTCCTCCTGGCCAGGAACCTGGTGGCCCGGGCCCTGGAGCCTTTGGAGTGGGTGGCCAAGCGGGCCGAGGCCATCACCACCCGCCCCGAGCCCTTGCCGGAACCTGAAGGGCGGGATGAGGTGGCCACCCTGGTGCGGACCCTGAACGGGATGCTCTCCCGGATGCAGGAGGCCTTTGTGGCCCAGACCCGCTTCCTGCAGGACGCCTCCCACGAGCTCAGGACCCCCATCACCGCCATCCTGGGCCACGTGGGCTACCTTTTAAGGCGCACCCCCCTAAACGACGCCCAAAGGGAAAGCCTCGAGGTGGTGAAGCGGGAAGCGGAGCGCATGGGGAAGCTGGTTTCCGACCTTCTGGAGCTCTCCCAAAGCGGCACCTGGCGCATGGAACCTGCCCCGGTGCGGGTGCTGGACCTCTTGGAGGAGGTAAAGGAAGAGTTTACCAAAAGCTTTGAGGGGGCCATAGAGGTGGAAACCTCCCCGGAGCTTTGGGTGCAAGGCGACCCCGACCGGCTCCACCAGGTCCTGGCCAACCTGCTTTCCAACGCCATCAAGGCCAGGGCCCGGCACATCTGGCTTAGGGCCTTTGACCTGGGGGAAAAGGTGGTGGTCCGGGTGGAGGACGATGGGGAGGGCATCCCTAAGGAGCACCTTCCCCACCTTTTTGAGCGCTTCTACCGGGTGGACAAGGCCCGGGACCGGGAGCGGGGGGGGTCGGGGTTGGGGCTGGCCATCGTGAAGGCCATCCTCGAGGCCCACGGGGGGGAGATCTGGGTGGAAAGCGAGGTGGGCAAAGGCACGGCCTTCAGCTTCTCCCTTCCCTCAGCCGCACCACCGCCTCCTCCACGCTGATCTCCCCCCGGCGCAAGGCCTCCAAAACCTCAAGCCTATCCTCCCCCGCTTCCTCGGCCTCATACCCCAAGACCTTTAGAAGGGCATCCAACCGAGCGCGCACCGTGGGGTAGGAAACCCCCAGGATCCTTTCCACCTCCTTCAGGTTCCCCCGGGTCTTCACGAAAAGCCGAAGGAAATCCAGGTGCTCCTTGGGCAAGAGGGCGAACTCATTGGGCTGGAAGCGGCCGTGCACCTCGGTGCCGCAGGAAGGGCAGTAAAGGACTCTTGCCGCCAAAGGCGCCTCGCAGGCTGGGCAGCGCACGGGCATGGGCTTCATCACCATAGGCCTAGCCTCACCTCCGTCTCCCCCGCCTGGACCCATACCAGGAGCATGGGAGGAAGCCAGCGCAGGGCGAACAAGGCCTTAAAGGGCACCGGACTGGAAAGCCTCCGGGTTTTCCTGATCAAAGCGACCAGCATCAGGCTCCACTCCAGGGCAAAAAGAGGCAGCACAAGGACCAGGGGCAGGGGAAAAGACCCCCGCACCCAAAGGTAGAGGAACCTGGGGCGCAAGGCCACCCGTTCCCGCCTCACACCACCTCAACCAGCACCTGTACAGGCTTGCCCTCCTCCTCCGCCTCAATCTCCACCAACTTCCCCTCAGGCACCCCCTCCCGCACCAAGGCCAAGAGGTCCTTCAGGTTTACCCCCCGGCCTTCCAGGGTAAGCTTGGCCTCTTCGGGAAGGAACTTCTCCAAAAGCTCCGCCAAGGCTAAAGGCAGGTTTACATGGACCCGCACGGGTTTACCCTTGTCCTCGGCCTGGATCCTCACCCTGAGGAGCTTGGCCGCAACCTGGGCTTTGGCCCTGGGTTCTTCAAGGGCCTCGAGGAGGGCCAAGGCCTCCTCCACCCCAATCTCCCCCGAGCGCACCATCTCTAGAATCCGCCGCTTCTCTTCCATTCTAAACCTCCAGTTGCCGCTGGTCCTTATTCACCCAAGCCCCAAGCCTGGCCGTACCTGGACCAGAGCCCAGCCTTGGCCGGAAGGGGCAGGAGTCCGACACCAACGGCTTTTCCCTTTTCCTATCCTCCATAGGAAACCTCCGGGGGCTCTGCCGCAAGCCCCGGGGCCAGCCGCTGGCCCCAGCCGAGGAGGAGCCGGCCCAGCTTTAGACGCCAGGGGAAGCGAAGAGGCTTAAGAAGCCTTTCCCGCTCCGCCTCCTGGAGGAGTTCCTCATGCCGCCTCCCCATCGCTTCCGGGTCCCACCACGGGCACCACATCCCTGCCTCCTTATCAGGGATTATAAACCTGAGTTTTACATTTTGTCAAGTATGAGTTAACACATTAGAAACCTAGCCCCGAGGGATGGCGGGAGCCCAGGAAGGGGGCGCCTATAAAGGCAAAGAGCAAAAGGGCATAGGCCGAAAGGAGGAGGGCCATGCGCACATAGCCCCGGAGCCTTTCCTCCAGCAAAAAGTACAGGGTAAGGCCAAACCAACCCAACAGCACAGAGATCTCCTTGGGATCCAAGGCCAAGGGACTGCCGAAATAACCCCAGGCCCAGGCCATGCCGCTGGTCAAGCCCAAGGTGGTGGCCAGATACCCCACCCGCAAGTACCCCTGCTCCAGCCGCTTCAGGCTCCAAAGGGGAGGGGAGAGCAAGGCCTTTTCCGGCACCGACCGCAAACGCAGGTCCTGCAAAGCGCACATCACCCCCGCCCCAACCCCCACCGCCAGGGCCAGGTAGGCTACCAGGAAAGCCCCGGCATGCACCAAGGTAAGAAGGGGAGGCAGACTCCCACCCGGATGGGGCAAGGCCTTGAGGGCAAAGAGGCCCAAAAGCATGGCCAGGAGGACCAGATAGCGGCGCAAAGGGGTTAGCCGGGGTCTAAGGAGGAGGCTTTCCCCACGTAAGGCCAAAAGCCCCCCCAGGACCAGGGCGGGCTGGGCTGGCCCGGAGAAAAACCCCTTGGCCAGGGCATCGGCCAAAGCAGCTCCCAGGTAAAGGAAGGCCCCCAGGGAAAGCCCTCGAGGCCAGAACAAACCCACGGCCAAGAGGAGGACCCCCACCAAGGCCAAAAGGGAAGCACCGGTCATAGCCGTGGGGGACGGAAGGCCAGGAGGGGACACTCCCTGGGGCATGGAGGGCCCTGCAGGAACTCCTGGGTCCGCGCCTTCACCGCCAGGATCCAAGGGTGGGCCCTGCGCCCCGCCTCCTTGTGCCAGGTGAGGGGATCCGCCCCGGGAAGTTCCCGCACCACCTCCCTATAAACCAGGCCCTCCAGGGCCCGGATAGCTTCCCGTACCCGGTGGCCGGCGTACCACTCCAGGTACTCCCCCAAGGCCTTCTCAATGAGGGCCTCCACCTTGGGCACCTCTCCTTGGCGGGCCTTTAGGTTCTTCTCCACCACCCGCTTCAGGTCGTCCAGGTTGTAGAGGTAGGCCTGGGAAAGGCGCCCCACCCGCGGATCGATGTTCCGGGGTAGGGCGATGTCAATGAGGAAAAGGGGCTTGGACCTCCTGGGGAGGTCATCCGGGTGCACCAGGTAATGGGGAGCAGCCGCCGAGGCCACCACCAGATCCGCCTGGCGCAGGACCTGGGGCAGGGCCTCCAGGCCAAAGGCCTGGCCACCAAACCGCTCCGCCAAAGCCTTGGCCCTTTCCACCGTGCGGTTCACCACCAAGACCCTCCCCACCCCTTGGGCCTTCAGGTGGGTGAGGAAGAGCTCCGCCATCTCCCCCGCGCCCAAAACCGCCACGGTCAAGCCGGTAAGGTCCCCATAGACCGCCAAGGCCAGGTCCAA
Organism: Thermus albus; assembly: GCF_022760855.1. NCBI lineage: Bacteria > Thermotogati > Deinococcota > Deinococci > Thermales > Thermaceae > Thermus > Thermus albus. The sequence goes on along the minus strand of NZ_JAKTNR010000003.1, from coordinate 21,118 downwards.
GGCGGCATAGGCCACGCTCACCGCCCCGGCCCCAATGGCGGTCTCGCTCCGGGCCCTTTTGCCCAGGGCGATGGCCGACTGGAAGGCCTTCTCCAAGAAGCTTTCCGTGGCCCCATATTTGCGGGCCAGGAACAGGGCCTCCCGCACCTGGCCTAGGATCTGGGCCTCCCCCATCACCAGGGAATCCAAGCCTGCTGCCACCCGGAAGAGGTGCCGCAGGGCCTCCATCCCTTCCTTCTGATAGAGGTGCTGGGGTTCCACGCCCCGGGAGAAAAGAAGGGCCTTGGCCTCCTGGGTGCTACCCACTCCGTAGATCTCCGTGCGGTTACAGGTGGAAAGCACCACCGCCTTGCCCAGGGTGGCAAGGGCCGCAGGCAAGGCCACCACGGGGTCCAAGGCCGCCCGCTCCCGCACCTCCAGGGGAGCGGTCTTGTGGGAAAGGCCCACCAGGTAAAGGGGCAGGGCCATAGGCTTCCGTCAGTATACGCCACCCAGGTAGGGACAAAAACCCTCCCTAGGAATAACCCTTAACCGAAGCCCTATGGGAGCGCCCGCAGGATGGCCTGGAAGAGCCCCTCGAGGCCCGGTTCCTCCGCCTCCCATACGGGAAAGCCAAGCCTTATGGCCTCCTCAGCCGTGCTGGGACCGATGCAGGCCGCCTTGGGCCGCTTCTCCGTCCAACGGGCGTAAGCCCGGACGCCGCTTGGGCTAAAGAAGGCCACCACCTGGGCCCCCTGCAAAAGGGCCCTCTCCTTTGGGGAAAGCTCCCGTTCCCGGGTGGCGTAAACCTCCAGCCTTTCCACCTCCACCCCCCGGGCCCTCAGGCCCTCCTCGAGGTCCTCTCCCGCCAGGTCCCCGGCCACAAAAAGCACCCTTTCCGCCTGGGGGAAGCCCAGGGCCAGGTCCCGGGCCGTGGCCCTGGGGGAGATGTAGGCCGGGACAAGCTCACCTTGCCGCAAGACCTCCCCTGTTCCCTCTCCCACTGCCGCCACCTTTAAGGGAGGTTTTCCCACCCTTTCCCAAGCCCAAAGAAGCCTTCTGGCCCCCTCCTTGGAAGTAACGGCCACCCAGTCCGCCCCAAGAAGCCTCCCCGGAAGTTCCATAAGACCCGGCAGGTCCACCTGTTCCAAAAGGGCCACCTCCGCCGCCTCCACCCCCAAGGCGCGGAGCCTTTCCAAAAGCGCCTTATCCTTCCCCCGGGTGAGCAAAACCACGGCCCTTCAGCACCTTATGGAAAAGCTTCATGGCCGCTAGGGCCTGGGGGAACCCCAGGAAAATGGCGGCCTGCAGGATGGCCTCCCGCACCTCCTCCTCCTTGGCCCCCACCCGCAAGGCCCCCTCCAGATGGGTGGCCAGCTCCTTGGGGCTACCCAAGGCGATGAGGGCGGTGATGGCGAGAAGCTCCCGGGTCTTGAGGTCCAACCCCGGCCGGGCCAGGACCTCCTCATAGGCAAAGTCGCGGATATAGCGGAAAAGGTCCTCGTCCACCTCCTTAAGAGCCCTTTCAATGGCCTCCTGTTTCTTCCCCCAGATGGCCCGCCGCACGCTCATGGCAGGTAGTCTAGCACCCTTTCCAGCCTAGGGAGGGCCTGGGGGTTCTCCCCCAAGGGATCAAAGAGAAGGGGCCGGATCCCAGCCCCCTTGGCCCCGGCCACATCCGCCTCCGAATCCCCCACGTGCAGGGCTTCCTCCGGCCTAACCCCCAGGGCCGAAAGGGCTTCCTGGAAGAGCCTGGGATCGGGCTTGGCCACCCCGGAGAGGGCGCTTACGGAAAGGTGCTGAAAGTAGGGCCTTAGGCCCACCACCTCCAGGATTTCTGGCAAGGTGGCATCCCAGTTGGAGACCACCGCCAGGGCATAACCCCGCTCCCGTAGCGCTTGCAATGTTTCCTTAGCCCCCGGGGTTAGGGGCCAAAAACGGGGATCTTTCCAGTTTTCCACCAGCTCCCGGCTCAGGGCCTCCGCGTGCTCCTCGAGGCCCATCCCTGTAAAGAGCCTGCGGTGGAACTCCCGCCAAAGCCCCAAGGCGGTCTCCAGGTCCCGGGCCTCAAGATGGCGTTCCTCGTAAAAGCGAAAAGCCGCCAAGGCCGCCCCCTTGGGGTCCTTCCTGGGCTTTAGCCCCCTTTCTTCCAGGAAGGGCAGGAGCCAAAAGCGGGGGCTTGCCAGGATCAGGGTGTTGCCCACGTCAAAGAGAATCGCCCGGACCATGGTCCCAGTCTATACCCGAGGGCCCCACCAGTCCGCCCCCGCTTGCCGTTTTTGTACCCTAAGGGCATGGTCCCCCGTTACCAGACCCCCGAGATGGCCGAGCTTTGGTCGGAGGAAAACCGCTACCGCATGTGGGCCCTGGTGGAGGCCTATGCCCTCGAGGCCTGGGAGGCCCTGGGCCAGGTGCCCAAGGGCCTTGCCCAAAGGCTTTTGCACCGCCTGGAGGAGCGTCCTCTGGACGCCCGCTTCGCCCAGAGGGTGGCGGAGCTGGAGGCGGTGACCCGCCACGACCTGGTGGCCTTCACCCGGGCCCTGGTGGAGTGGACCGGGGACGAGGAGGTGGGGCGCTACCTGCACCTGGGCCTTACCAGCTCGGACATCGTGGACACGGCGCAAAACGCCCTTCTGGTGAAGGCCTTGGACCTGGTCCTTGAGGAGCTAGCCGGGGTGCAGGAGGAGCTCAAGCGGCTAGCCCTCCAGTACAAGCACACCCCGGCCATCGCCCGCACCCATGGGGTCCATGCCGAGCCCACCAGCTTCGGCCTCCGCTTCCTCAGCTTCTATGCCGCCTTCCAACGGGATGAGAGGCGGCTTAGGGAGGCCCAGAAGGCCATAGGGGTGGCCATGCTTTCGGGCTCGGTGGGCAACTACGCCCACGTGCCCCCGGAGGTGGAGGCCCATGTGGCCCGGCGGCTTGGCCTCATCCCCGAACCCCTCTCCACCCAGGTGGTGCCCCGGGACCGGCACGCCGAAGCCATGGCCGCCTTGGCCATCCTGGGGGCGAACCTGGAGCGGGTAGCGGTGGAGCTAAGGCACCTGCAGCGCACGGAGGTCCTCGAGGCCCAAGAGCCCTTCCGGGAAGGCCAGACGGGAAGCTCCAGCATGCCCCACAAGAAAAACCCCGTGGGCCTGGAAAACCTGACCGGGATGGCCAGGCTCCTGAGGGGGTATCTGGGCCCGGCCCTGGAAAACATCGCCCTGTGGCACGAGCGGGACATCTCCCACTCCTCGGTGGAGCGGGTGATCCTCCCCGACGCCACCACCGCCGGCCATTACGCCCTAAGGCGGCTTCGGGGAATCCTGAAGGGCCTGGTGGTCTTTGAGGAAAACCTGAAAAGGAACCTGGACCTCACCCGGGGCCTGGTCTACTCCCAGCAGGTGCTAAACGCCCTCATCGCGGAGGGCCTCCCTCGGGACAAGGCCTACGCCATCGTGCAGCGCAACGCCTTAAGGAGCTGGGAGGAGGGCCAAAGCTTCGCCGAGCTTTTGGAAAAGGACCCGGACAATCCCCTCGAGGGGGAAAGGCTAAGGGCCCTTTTTGACCCGGCCCCCTTCCTCAAGCACGTGGACGCCATCTACGCCCGCTTTGGGCTCTAACGGGAGCGCCTCGGTGGAGGCGGGAAGCAGGCCTCCGGGGATCCCGGGGAAAGCCCTGCCCCAAGGGGGTAGGCGGAGGGCAAGTCCGGGAAGCCCCGGGTCCAGAGGGACAGCCTTCCTTTTCCTCCTCCGACAAGGCTTCCCAGCGCCCTCCTTCAACCCAAGAGGTGTCAGGGGACAGGATGGCCCCGCTGGACAGCTGGAAGCCAGCGAAGGCCTTAAAGACCACCCCCCTCCCCGTTCCAGCGGATAACCAGCGGGAGGCCCCGCTGGCCGCTTTGCCCTTCCGAGGAACCCACCCCAAGCCTCCCCTCCGGCAACCCCCTCAAACGGACAGCCGGGATTCCGCTCCGAAAGGAGTCAAAGCTTCCTCTCCCCTACAGGACGCAAAAGGTCCAGGGGTGGGGCCAGGCCTTTCCGATTCTGGTATCCCTTGGGCTTAAAATGAAGGCCAGACGGGACGGAGGTCCCAAACTGGAGGCACATGGAAAAGCTATACGAGGGGAAGGCAAAAATCCTCTACCCCGAAGGGCCAGACACCCTTCGGGTCTACTTCAAGGACGAGGCCACGGCCTTTAACGCCCAAAAGCGGGGGATCATACCGGGAAAAGGGGTGGTGAACAACAAGGTTTCGGCGGCCCTTTTCCGCTACCTGGAGGCCCATGGGGTAAAGACCCACTTCCTGGAGGAACTTTCCGACCGGGAGATGCGGGTCTTAAGGGTGGAGATCCTTCCCTTAGAGGTCATCCTCCGCTTCCGGGCAGCGGGGAGCTTCGCCAAGCGCTATGGGGTAAGGGAAGGCACCCCCTTGAAGGCCCCCCTGGTGGAGTTCTCCTTAAAGAGCGACCCCTTGGGCGACCCCTTGATCTGCCCCGAGGCCATCCTGGCCCTGGGCCTGGCCACGGAGGAGGAGCTCTCCCAAATAAGGGCCACCACCCTCCAGGTGGGAGCGCTCCTACGGGAGTTCTTCGCCCAAAGGGGCCTAGAGCTCATTGACTTCAAGCTGGAGTTTGGCAAAAGGGATGGGGAGATCCTTCTGGCCGACGAGATCTCCCCCGACACCATGCGCCTATGGGACCAGAAGACAGGGGAGCCCATGGACAAGGACCGCTTCCGCAAGGACCTGGGCGGTGTAGAGGAGGCCTACCAGGAGGTCCTTAGGCGGGTTCTAGAGGTGTAGCCATGCCCAGGTACCAGGCTACTTTGCTCATTGAGCTGAAAGACGGCATCCTGGACCCGCAGGGCCGGGCGGTGGAAGGGGTCTTGAAGGACCTAGGCCATCCGGTGGAGTCGGTGCGGGTGGGGAAGGTCCTCGAGGTCATCTTCCCCGCGGAAACCCTCCTGGAGGCGGAGGAAAGGGCTAAGGCCATGGGAAGACTCCTCGCCAACCCGGTGATGGAGGTCTTCACCCTGGAGGCGCTAAAGGAACTCCCATGAGGTGGGCCATCGTCCGCTTTCCCGGCTCCAACTGCGACGAGGACGCCCGCTTCGCCTTGGAGAAGGCGGGCATAAAGGCGGAATACGTCTGGCACACGGAAAGAAGCCTTAAGGGCTTTGACGGGGTCTTCCTGCCGGGAGGCTTCAGCTACGGGGACTACCTGAGGGCCGGGGCCCTGGCGGCCAAGAGCCCAGTAATGGAGGAGGTTAAGCGCTTTGCCCGGGAGGGCCGCTGGGTGCTCGGGGTCTGCAACGGCTTCCAGGTGCTCACCGAGGCCGGGATCCTCCCCGGGGCCCTCCTGGCCAACCTGAACCTGCACTTCACCTGCAAGGAGGTGGGGGTGCGGGTGGAGCGCACGGACCTCCCCTTTACCCGCCTCTACCAGAAGGGGCAGGTGCTTAGGCTTCCCATCGCCCACGCCGAGGGCCGCTACTACGCCGACGAGGAAACCCTAGCCCGACTGGAAGGGGAAGGCTTGGTGGTCTTCCGGTACGCCCCCTTGGCAGGGGAAAAGGACTATAACCCCAACGGAAGCCTCCACGACATCGCCGGCATCGTGAACGAAAGGGGCAACGTCCTGGGGATGATGCCCCACCCCGAGCGGGCGGTGGATGAGGTTTTGGGCGGTACGGATGGGCTCCCCTTGTTCTTAGGTCTTTTAGAGGAGGTAACGGCATGAAACCCAAGGCCATCACCTTTGACTTCTGGGGCACCCTCTTCACCGAGGGAAAGGCGTTTTTGGAAAAGGTCATGCCCGCCCGGTATGAGATCCTTCTGGACGCTCTTTCCGAGGCTGGGCATCCGGCGGAGGAGCACGAGGTGCGGGAGGCCTACCGGCAGGCGGCCATCGCCTTTGAGGAGGCGTGGAAGGCCGGGGAGCACATGTCCGTATACGACCGGGTGGCCCGCATCTTCGCCCTCCTTGGGGCCCCCCACGACCCCGGGCTCATCGCCATAACTGCCAGAAAACTGGAGGAAAGCTCCCTTTTGGTGGACCTGGAGCCCCTTCCGGGACTAGAGGTCTTGAAGGAACTGGCCCGCAGGTACCCCCTGGCCTTGGTTTCCGACACCGGCCTCACCCCGGGCCGCCTTATCCGGGAGCACCTAAGGCGGCAGGGGCTGGACGTCTTCCAGGCCTACAGCTTCTCCGACGAAACCGGGTACGTAAAGCCCCGGCCTGAAGCTTTTAAGGTGGCCCTCGAGGCCCTGGGGGTGGCCCCGGAAGAGGCCCTGCACGTGGGGGATCTGCCCCAGACGGACATCAAAGGGGCCTTCGCCACCGGCTACCCCTGGGCGGTCCAGTACGTGGGCTTAAGGGAGGTGAATGGGGAGGTCAAGCCCACCGCCAAGGTGAAAAGCCACCGGGAGCTCCTTCCCCTTCTCCAGTGATGGAGACCCTGGCCCAGGAAATCGGCATCCCGGAAAGCGAGTACCGGGAAATGGTGAAGCGGCTTGGGCGGGAGCCCAACCAGGTGGAGCTCTTCCTCTTCAAGGTGATGTGGAGCGAGCACTGCGCCTACAAGAACTCCCGGCCCCTCCTGAAGCAGCTTCCCAAGGAGGGGGAGGCGGTTCTCCAAGGCCCCGGGGAAAACGCGGGCGTGGTGCGCATCGGCGAAGGTTGGGCGGTGGCCTTCAAGATAGAAAGCCATAACCACCCCTCGGCGGTGGAGCCCTTCCAAGGAGCTGCCACCGGGGTGGGGGGGATCATCCGGGACATCCTGAGCATGGGAGCCCGGCCCATCGCCCTTTTGGACTCCTTGCGCTTTGGTCCCCCGGAGGATCCCCGTAGCCGCTACCTCCTCAAAGGGGTGGTTTCCGGCATCGCCCACTATGGCAACGCCATCGGGGTGCCCACGGTGGGCGGGGACCTCTACTTCCACGAGGGCTACCGGGAAAACCCCCTGGTGAACGCCATGTGCCTGGGGCTTCTCCGGGAGGAGCACCTTAGGCGGAGCCAGGCCTCCCTGGGCCGGCCCATTTACTATGCGGGGGCCAAGACGGGAAGGGACGGGATCGGGGGGGCCGCCTTCGCCAGCCGGGAGCTGGCCGAGGACAAGGAGGAGGACCGGCCGGCGGTCCAGGTGGGGGACCCCTTTTTGGGGAAGCTTCTCATGGAGGCCACCCTCGAGGCCATAGAGAAGGACCTGGTGGAAGGCGTCCAGGACATGGGGGCCGCAGGGCTCACCAGCAGCCTCTCGGAGCTGGCCCACAAGTCGGACCTGGGGGTGGAGCTGGACCTGGACCGCGTCCCCACCCGGGAAAGGGATATGGGGCCCATAGAACTCCTCCTCTCCGAAAGCCAGGAGCGCATGGTCCTGGTGCCCAAGGAGGGCAAGGAAAAGGAGTTGGAGGAAGTCTTCCGGAAGTGGGGCCTGGACTGCGTGCCCGTGGCCCGGACCATCCCGGAAAGGGTCTTCCGCGTCCTCTACCGGGGCGAGGTGGTGGCCGAGGTCCCCACCGAGGCCATGGCCGAGGCCCCCACCTACGTGCGCATAGGAAGGGAGGACCCGGAGATCCAAAGGCTCCGGGAAACGCCCCTTCCCCCCCTGACCGCCGATCCCCAGGAGGTCCTCCCCCGGCTCCTCGCCTCCCCCAACCTGGCGAGCCGGGAGGCGGTCTACGAGCGCTACGACCACCAGGTGGGAACCCGCACCGCCCTGGTACCGGGCAAGGGGGATGCGGCGGTCCTGTGGATTAAGGGCACCCACCTGGCCGTGGCCGCCAAGGTGGACCAGAACCCCCGCTATAGCCGCCTCCATCCCCGGCTTGGGGCCATGCACGCCCTGGCCGAGGCCTGCCGCAACGTGAGCGTGGTGGGGGCAAGGCCTTTGGCCTACACCGATGGCCTCAACCTGGGAAGCCCGGAAACCCCAGAAGGGTACCACGAGCTTCAGGAAACCATCGCCGGCCTCCGAGAGGCCAGCGAGGCCCTGGGGGTGCCGGTGGTTTCCGGGAACGTCTCCCTCTACAACGAGAGCGGGGGCCGGCGCATCCCCCCCACGGCCATGGTGGGGGTGGTGGGGGTCTTGGACGTGAGGAGGCGGGCGGAGATGGGCTTCCGCCGCCCCGGAGAGGTGATCGTCCTCCTGGGGGAGGAAGGGGGAGAGTTTGGGGGAAGCGAGGTCTTGTACCTGCTTGCGGGCCTCGAGGCCGGCCACCCACCCCAGTTGGACCTGGAACAGGAAAGGCGCACCCAGGAGGCCATCCGGGAGCTCATCGCCCTGGGCCTCACCCGTACCGCCCACGACCTTGCGGAAGGGGGGTTTTTGGTGGCCCTGGCAGAGATGACCTTCCCCTATGGCCTGGGGGCCACGGTGGAGGTGCGCACCCCCGGCCTAAAGGCCCTCTTTGGAGAAGCCCCAAGCCGCATCCTCTTCACCGTGGCCAAGGAACACCTGAAGGAGGCCACCTTCCGCCTGGAGGAGCTGGGCCTCCCCTATCGGGTGCTGGGGGAAACCGGGGGGCAGACCCTCACGGTCCTCACCCCGGAAGGGGTGCTAGAGTGGAGGGTGCAGGACCTGGTGGAGGCCTGGAAGAAGCCCCTCAGGGAGGTCTTGGATGGATAAGCCACGGGAGGAATGCGGGGTCCTGGGAATCTATAGCCAAGAGCCCCTGGACATGGCCGGGCTTTTGCACCTGGGCCTCCTCGCCCTCCAGCACCGGGGGCAGGAGGCGGCGGGCATAGCCGTATCGGACGGGAGGGAGTTCTTGGTGGAAAAGGATTTGGGCCTGGTGAACCAGGTCTTCACCGAGGAAAGGCTTTCCCGCCTGAGGCTTCCTGAGGCCCGATTGGGCCTGGCCCACACCCGCTACTCCACCACCGGCTCCAACCTGCGCTTTAACGCCCAACCCCTCACCGCCCGCACCGCCCACGGGGTTTTGGCCATCGCCCATAACGGCAACTTCACCAACGCCAAGCCCCTTCGTGACCGGCTCCTTAAGGAAGGGGCCACCTTCCAAAGCACCTCGGATACCGAGGTGATGCTCCTCCTCCTGGCCCGCCTGGGCCACCTTCCCCTCCCCCAAGCGGCCGCCGAGGCCATGAAGGCCCTGGAAGGGGGGTATGCCATCCTCCTCATGGACCGTAAAACCGTGGTGGCCCTGAGAGACCCCCATGGGGTCCGGCCCCTGGCCATAGGAAAACTTCCCCACGGCTATGCCTTCGCCTCCGAGCCCCCGGCCCTGGAGCTCCTGGGAGCCCAGCATATCCGGGACGTGCGCCCCGGGGAGGTGGTCTGGGTGGAGGAGGGGGAGTTAAAAAGCCACCAGGCCCTTCCTCCGAGCCCCGCCCCTTGCGCCTTTGAGTGGATCTACTTCGCAAGGCCCGACAGCCTGCTGGATGGGGTGGAAGCCTACGAGGCCCGGGTGCGCATGGGCATGGAGCTTTTCCGGGAGGCCCCGGCGGAGGCGGACATGGTGGTACCCGTCCCCGATTCCGGCATCGGAGCCGCGGTGGGCTACGCCCGCTCAAGCGGCCTTCCCCTGGAGTACGGCCTCTACAAGAACCCCTATGCGGGCCGTACCTTCATCCAGCCCACCCAGGAGCTTAGGGACCTGAAAACCCGCCTAAAGCTATCCCCCACCTCGGCGGTGAAGGGTAAGCGGGTGGTGCTCATTGACGATTCCATCGTGCGGGGCACCACCAGCCGCCACATCGTGGCCATGCTGAAGGAGGCCGGAGCCGTGGAGGTCCACTTCCGGGTCTCCAGCCCCCCCATCCGCTTCCCCTGCTACTACGGCATTGACACCGCCGCCCGCAAGGAGCTCATCGCCGCCCAAAAGAGCGTGGAGGAGATCCGGGCCTACATCGGGGCCGATAGCCTGGCCTTCCTTTCCGAGGAGGGGGTGAAGAGGGCCATAGGAGGCCCCGTATGCCTGGCCTGCTTCAACGGCCGCTACCCAGCCGGGGTGCCCCTGGAAGGGGAAAAACTGGCCCTGGAAACCCTCTAGCCAAAGGGCTACCCCCTGGCCACGCCCCGCCTAAGGAAAAACCCCGTCCCCAGGCCCACCAGGAAGCCCAAAAGGAGGAAGATAAAGGCAAAGGCGCCCGTGGAGGCCAGGTGCCAGCCGAAGAACCAGTAGCTGCATACCGCATAGCGCTCCACCTGGACCCGGACCAGCTCCGGTAGGTCGCGGCTACTGGTGAAGTTGATGAGGATAATGGCCAAGAGCAGGATAACCAGGGTCAGCGCAAGCCCCCACTTCAAAATCGGGAGAACACTTCCTTTCATAACCCCAGCTTACCAAGGGAAGCGCCCTCCTTGGGGTCCATCCACCCCTTAAGGCAAGGGATCCAGGGAGGGGGAACCTAGCCCCACCCTGGCCCAGGCCCTATAATCGACCTATGGTCAGGACCAGCTTAAGGGACGAGGCCCTCTTTCGGCTCATCGCCCTGGAGGAGAAGCGGCAGCGGGAAGGCCTGGAACTCATCGCCAGCGAGAACTTTGTCTCCGCCCAGGTGCGGGAGGCGGTGGGAAGCGTTCTCACCAACAAGTATGCGGAAGGTTACCCCGGGGCCCGGTACTACGGGGGGTGCGAGATCATAGACCAGGTGGAAAGCCTGGCCATAGAGCGGGCCAAGGAGCTGTTCGGTGCCGCCTGGGCCAACGTCCAGCCCCACTCTGGCTCCCAGGCCAACATGGCGGTGTACATGGCCCTCATGGAGCCGGGGGATACCCTCATGGGCATGGACCTGGCCGCGGGGGGCCACCTCACCCACGGCTCCAAGGTGAACTTCTCGGGAAAGCTCTATAGGGTGGTCTCCTACGGCGTCCGGCCCGACACCGAGCTCATTGACCTGGAGGAGGTGCGCCGTTTGGCCCTGGAGCACCGCCCCAAGGTGATCATGACGGGAGCCAGCGCCTACCCCCGCTTCTGGGACTTCAAGGCCTTCCGGGAGATCGCCGAGGAGGTGGGGGCCTATTTGGTGGTGGACATGGCCCACTTCGCCGGCTTGGTGGCGGCGGGGCTCCACCCGAATCCCCTTCCTCACGCCCACGTGGTCACCAGCACCACCCACAAGACCCTCCGGGGGCCAAGGGGCGGGCTGATCCTTTCCAACGATCTGGAGCTGGGCAAGAGGATAGACAAGCTCATCTTCCCCGGCATCCAAGGAGGACCCCTGGAACACGTGATCGCCGGGAAGGCAGTAGCCTTCTTTGAGGCCTTACAACCGGAGTTCAAGGAGTATAGCCGCCTGGTGGTGGAAAACGCCAAGCGCCTGGCGGAAGAGCTTGCCCAAAGGGGCTACCGCATGGTCACCGGAGGCACCGACAACCACCTTTTCCTGGTGGACCTGCGCCCCAAGGGCCTAACGGGCAAGGAAGCGGAGGAGAGGCTGGACGCCGTGGGCATCACCGTCAACAAGAACGCCATCCCCTTTGACCCCAAGCCCCCCCGGGTCACCTCGGGCATCCGCATCGGCACCCCCGCCATCACCACCCGGGGCTTCACCCCCGAGGAGATGCCCCTGGTGGCGGAGCTCATTGACCGCACCCTGATGGAGGGGCCCTCCGAGGCCCTCAGGGAGGAGGTTAGGCGGCTCGCCTTAGCCCACCCCATGCCCTAAAGGCCCTAAGTCCGGGGTGGGGGCTGCGTTTCCCCCGCCCCGCTGGCCCCCAAGGGCTTGGTCCTTGGGAGATGTGCCTTTACCCCCTTGCCATACCGGCCGGCAACCCACACCGAAATCACCGTGAACCAGGGGATCCCGCATGCCCGCCATCCCATACCTGGGTAGGTTTTACGCCAAGGAGGAGGGCGCAGGAACGGAAGATCCCTCGCACCTGCGCCCCTAACGCGGAGGAGCTCTGGAAGGGACTGGGGTCCCGATGGCCCCAAGGCCCCTGGCTTCTTCTGCCAACCTCCCCCACCCTGGTACTAAAGGAGCAGCCTTTGGGCACTCCGTGCCAAGGCCGATTCCGCCAAGGACGTAGAATGAAGGGGATGCTGAAACGCCTCGAGGTGCGCAACCTCGCCGTGATCCGCGAGGCTACCTTGGAGCTGGGCCCTGGGCTGAATGTCCTCACCGGGGAAACCGGAGCGGGGAAAAGCCTATTGGTGGACGCCTTGGCCCTCCTCCTTGGGACCAGGACCGAAGGGCTCTTGGGGCCCTTTGGCGATAGCCTCCTGGTGACCGCCTTCTTCCAGGGTGAGGGCGAGGAGCGCATCCTTTCCCGCCGCATCGGAGGCCGCTCCACCCCGCGGATTGATGGGGAGGTGGTAAGCCTCAAAGAGCTGCAAGAGGAAGGGGAACGATGGCTCTCCCTTCACGCCCAGCACACCGCCATCGCCCTCCTCTCCCCCAAGCGGCAGCGGGAGCTTCTGGATGCCCTTCTGCCCCCAGACCTCCTGGAGGCCTACGGGGAGGCTTACAGGAAACACCAGGCCCTCCTGGCGGAAAAACGAGCCCTGGAGGAGGCCTTGAGGGCCAAGGCGGAGCGGGAGGACCTCCTGCGCTTCCAGCTCAAGGAGATCCAGGAGGCGAACCCCAGGCCCGGCGAGGACCAGGAGCTGGAGGCCGAGGCGCAAAGGCTTCGCCATCTGGAAGCCCTAAGAGAGCGCTCAGGAAAAGCCTACGCCCTCCTGGCGGAGGGGGGCGCCTTGGATCTTCTTCAGGCTGCCCTGCGGGAGCTGAGGGCGGGAAGCCGCTTTGACCCAGCCCTGGAGGCCCTAGCCCGGGACCTGGAGGTGGCCCTGGAAGGAGGCCGGGCCGTGGCCCGGGAGCTGGAGGACTACCTGGAAAGCCTGGAAGGAGACCCCAGCCGTCTGGCTCGGCTGGAGGAACGCCTGAGCCTTTTGGAAAGGCTCAAGCGCAAGTACGGGCCCACCTTGGAGGAGGTCCTGCGCTACGGGGAAAGGGCCCAGGAGGAGCTGAAGGCCCTGGAGGGAGGGGAAGAGCGGCTTTTGGAGCTGGAAAGGGCTTTGGCCATGGCCTCGGAGGCCCTCTTCAAGGCCGGAGAGCGCCTTTCCCAAGCCCGCCTCGAGGCGGCAAGGCGGCTGGAAAAGGAGATGGCGGCGGAGCTTCCCACCCTGGGTTTTCCCAAAGCCCGCTTCCAGGTGGAGCTAAAGCCCCTCCCCGAACCCGGACCCCAGGGCCTGGAAGAGGTCCTGTTCCGCTTCTCCGCCAACCCCCACCTCCCCCCCGCTCCCCTTTCCGCGGCCAGCGGGGGGGAGCTCTCCCGCATCGCCCTGGCCCTCGCCCTCCTCACCGGGGCCGAGGCCCCCACGGTGGTCTTGGACGAGGTGGACGCCGGCATAGGCGGGGAGACCGCCTGGAAGGTGGCGGAAAGGCTGGCCCGCCTGGGCCAGGTCCGGCAGGTCCTGGTGGTCACCCACCTGCCCCAGATTGCCGCCCGTGCGGCAAGGCACCTCAGGGTGGCGAAGGCGGGAGAGGAGGTGCGGGTGGAGGTGCTGGAAGGGGAAAAGCGGATACGGGAACTCGCCCGCCTCCTCTCCGGCCAGTACACCGAGGCCGCCTTGGCCCACGCCCGCCTTCTTCTGGAAGGAAGCGGCCAGCCTAGCCAAGGTTGGGTGGAGGCGCAGGAGTGAATCCCCTCGAGGCCCCCTACCCCGTCTATCTTGTCCGGCAGAAACCGGGCTCCCAGGAACAGGAGGTGGTGCGCAACCCCCTGGCCGAAGGCCTTCCCCTCCCCCAAGGGGACATCCTGGAGGTGGGGGCAAAGGCCTACCAGGTGGTGCGCCTGCCCGCTTGCGAGGGCACCTACCTGCTTCTTCACGAGGTCAGCCACCTGGCCGTGCGGGCCAAGGCCTACCAAAGCCTCCTCCAGGTGCTGAAGGGGCTCATGCAACACGAGGAGCCGGAAGGCCTTCTTAAGGACCTGATCCGCGAAGCGGTGGCGGTGGTGCCGGGAGCCGAGGCGGGAAGCATTCTCCTCAGGGAAGGGGGGTTCTTTTACCTGGTGGCCCAGGAAGGCTTCAGCGAACGCCTTCTCATGGCCCGCACCTCCCTCCAGGAGGAGCTCTTCTGGTACGGCCTGGGGGTGGACAACTGGCAAAGGGGCCGCCCCCGGGTGCTGAAGGGGGAGGAGGTGCGGTACCTTTCCAGCCTGAGCACCACGGAGGCCCGCCCTCTCTTCTTTGAGCACGGCCGCCTTTTGGAGATTCAGGCCACCCTGGGCCTGCCCATCCTTCTGGAGGGGGAGGTGTTGGCCACCATGAACCTGGACAGCTTCTCGGACCCCGAGGCCTTCAGCCCCCTTTCCCTGGAGCTGGCCCAGGCCTTTGCCCTAGAGGCTGCCCTCCTCCTCAAGGCCCTTAAGGAGCGCCAGGCCTTGCAAGAGGCCGCCCGCACCGACCCCCTTACGGGCCTGGGAAACCGCCGAGCTCTGGAAGAGGCCTTTTCCCAGCTAATCCAAGAGGCCCGCACCCTGGGGGAACCCCTGGCCCTGATCTATTGGGACCTCAACGGCCTTAAGGCCCTCAACAACCAGGAAGGGCACGCCGCCGGGGACCAGGCCCTGAAAAGCCTGGCCCAGGCCCTAAGAAACCTTTCCCGCCGCCAGGACCTGGCCTTCCGCATCGGGGGGGATGAGTTTGTGAGCCTCCACCTGGGCCTAAAGGGGGAGGAAATCCCTCTTCTCATCGCCCGCCTCCAGGAAAACCTCCCCTATTCCGTGGCCGCAGGGGGCCTGGTAGCGGATCGGGAAGACCTGGGAAGCCTCCTCGAGGAGGCGGACCGGCGCATGTACCTGGCCAAGAGGGCTAAAAAAGGGCCTTGACCCCGTCGGCCACGTACTGCACCGCCAAGGCCGCCAGGAGAATCCCCAAGACCCGGGTGACCACGTTCACCCCCGTGCGCCCCAGGGCCCGGCGCACCTGGGCGGCAAGCCGAAGGAAAAAGTAGGCCAGGGCCAGGACCAGAAATACCGTGAAAAGGACCACAACGTAACCCAGGGGCTCCTTCCGGGCCTCTGCGGCCAGGATGAGGACGCTGGCCAAGGCTCCGGGACCAGCGATCAAAGGGATGGCCAGGGGAAAGACGGAGATATCCGTCCGGAGGCGGGCCTCGTCTTTCTCCTCCTCCGTTTCCCGCTCGTGGTGGGCAAACACCATCTCGGTGGCGATGCGGAAAAGGAGGATGCCCCCGGCGATGCGCAGGGCCTCGAGGCTGATCCCCAGGTAGCCAAGAAGCCCCCTTCCGAAGAGAAAAAAGGAGACCAAAAGCCCCCCCGCCACCAACACCGCCTTCCTGGCGATCTGGGCCTGCTTCCTCGGGGGGCGGTCCCCGGCCAGGGCCAGGAAAACCGGCACCAGCCCCACCGGGTCCATGACCACGAAGAGGGTGAGGAAGGATTTGAGGAAAAGCTCCAGCACGAAAGCCTAAAGGCGCATCTTCCCCGCCACGAGAAGCTCCCCGAACTCCTGCTCCAAGGCCTTAGCCCCCTCCTCGGTGCGGGCCACCACCAGGATGGTATCCTCCCCCGCCAGGGTGCCCACGATCTCGTCCCGCTTAAGGCGGTCCAGCAAAAGGGCAATGCCCGAGGCGTGGCCTTCTGCGGTCTTCACCACCAGGATATTCCCTCCCCGGTCCACGTCCTTGACGAAAAGGCCAAACTGCCGTTTCAGCTCCTCATACACGTCCTCGGGGAGCTCCACGGAAGGCAGGGCGTACTTGTGCCGCCCCTTGCCCAGGGAAACCCGGGCCAACCTCAGCTCGGCGATGTCCCGGCTCACCGTGGCCTGGGTCACCGCAAAACCCAGCTGCCGCAGGCGTTCCACCAGCTCCTTCTGTGTGCCGATCTCCTCCCGGCTCACGATCTCCTGAATGGCGCGGTGCCGCTCCGCCTTGTTCCCCATAACCACCCCTTTAATCTTTCCAAAACTCTTTGACCAAATCCAGTATACGGTCCGCCACCTGCCGCTTTTTCATACGGGGAAGCTCCAGCACCCGACCATCCCGGAGGATAAGCACCACCTCGTTCTCCACGCTGCCAAAACCCACGCCTTCCCGGTTAACCCAGTTGAGGACGATGAGGTCCAGGTTCTTGCGGTGGAGCTTTTCCCTGGCCCGCTCCAGGCCTTCCCCGGTCTCCATGGCAAAGCCCACCAGGACCCTTTCCCCCTTGTTCTCCCCAAGCTCTTTAAGGATGTCGGGGTTGGGAAGGAGGCGGACGATCTTCTCCGCCGCCACCTTGGGCTCCTTCTGCTGGCTCACCTCCGCCGGGCGGTAGTCGGCCACCGCCGCCGCCATCACCACCGCTTGGGCCCAAGGGTAGCGTTCTAGGATGGCCTGGCGCATCTCCAAGGCGCTTTCCACCTCCACCCTCTCCACGCCCCAGGGAGCGGGCAAGGCGGTGGGCCCGGAGACCAGGACCACCTCCGCCCCCCTATCCCGGGCGGCCTCGGCCACCGCGTAGCCCATGCGGCCCGAGGAGGGGTTGGAGAGGAAGCGCACCGGGTCCAGGTACTCCCGGGTGGGGCCGGCAGACACCAGAAGCCTCAGGCCCTTAAGGTCCTTGGGGGTGAGGAAGGCCTGAAGCCTCTCCAAAAGCTCCTCGGGCTCCAGCATCCTTCCCCACCCTTCCCCCTCCCCCACCGCCGCCAAGGGTCCGTAAGCGGGGCCGAAGATAGCGTGGCCCAGCTCCTTCAGGCCCTGGACGTGTCCCTGGGTCTGGGGGGCCAGCCACATGGCCTCGTTCATGGCCGGGGCCCAGGCCACCCGCTTGGCCCCCGCCAGGAGGGTGGCGGAAAGGAGGTCGTCCGCCAAGCCCAAGGCGGCCTTGGCCATAGCGTCCGCGGTGGCCGGAGCCACCAGGACCACCTCGGCCCAGCGGGCAAGCTCAATGTGCAGGGCCCGGCCATCGGGCCGGAACCAGGCCTCCTCCGTGGCCACCTCTCCCCCGGCAGCCACCGCCAGGGAAAGAGGGGTGACGAACTCCAAGGCCCTGGGGGTAGCCAGGACCCGCACCTGGTGTCCCTGGGCCCTGAGGAGGCGGAGAAGGTGGGGGGCCTTGATGGCCGCCACCCCCCCCGTAACCGCCACCAGGACCCGGGCCACCTACTCCTCCTCTTCCACCGGGTAAAGCTTCTCCATCTCCCTCTGCAGGCGGTCCTCGGGCACCAGGTTCTCCCCGAAGATCAGCCTCCCCGTCAAAAGCTCCTTCATGGCCCAGGTGACGGGGTTGGGGTCGTCAAAAAGGCCCTCGAGGGTCCGCATCTTGGGCCTCTCCTCCGGCTCCAACACCGTGTTCTTAAAACGGTGGCGCAGAAGCTGCTCCGCCCGCTTGGCCACCACCACGGTGAGCCGGTACTTGGAATCCACCATGCCAAAAAGCTTGTCAATCCCGGGTTCCGCCATAACTCCTCCGCAGAATCTCGTCCAGCTCCGCTTCCAGGTCCTGATCCCGCTTGAGGGCCCTCTCCAAGGCGGCGCCCATCCTGGGGGTGCGCCGCCTCTCCGCGGTAAGGATGGCCAGGAAATCGGCCACCGCCTCCTCCAGCACCTCGTTCACCACCACATAGTCAAAGAGGCGGGCGTTTTGGATCTCCCACTCCGCCTGCTTCAGCCGCTTCTCGATCTTATCGGGGCTATCCTTGCCTCGGTAGACCAGGCGCCGCTTCAGCTCCGAGAGGGAGGGGGGCAGGAGGAAGATGAGAACCGCTTCGGGCATCTTCTCGCGCACCTGCAGGGCCCCCTGCACCTCAATCTCCAAGAGGACATCCTCCCCCCGGGCCAAGGCCCGCTCCACCGGGGCCCTTGGGGTGCCGTAAAGATGCCCCACGTACTCGGCATACTCCAAGAATCCATCCTCCCGCAACAGGGCCTCAAAGCTGGCCCTATCCACGAAGTAGTAGTCCACCCCATCCCGTTCCCCCGGGCGAGGGGGACGGGTGGTCATGGAGATGGAGTAGAAGAGGCGGGTGCGTTCCAGCACCTTGGCCCGCACCGTACCCTTCCCCACCCCACTGGCCCCGGTCATGACGAAAAGCCGCCCACCCATACCCCTCACCCCGGGAGGATACCAGAAGGCCAGGGCCAGGGGCAAGGATTTTTGTGATCCAAGCACCTTTGGAAGGTGGTACACTTGGGCCCATGGCCTGGTACGAGGGCGCTTTCTTCTATCAGATCTTCCCCGACCGCTACTTCCGGGCTGGTCCCCCGGGCAAGCCCGCCCCCACGGGGCCCTTTGAGCCCTGGGAGACTCCCCCCACCCTTAGGGGGTTCAAGGGGGGTACCCTTTGGGGCATCGCGGAGAAAATCCCTTATCTGAAGGACCTGGGGGTGGAGGCCCTTTACCTGAACCCCATCTTCGCCTCCACCGCCAACCACCGCTACCACACGGTGGACTACTTCCAGGTGGATCCCATCCTAGGGGGCAACGCCGCCTTCCGCCACCTGGTGGAGGTGGCCCACGCCCACGGCATACGGGTCATCCTGGACGGGGTTTTCAACCACACGGGAAGGGGGTTTTTCGCCTTCCAGCACCTTTTGGAAAACGGGGAGGCAAGCCCTTATCGGGACTGGTATTATGTAAAGAGGTTTCCCCTTAACGCCTATGGCCGCCACCCCAACTACGAGGCCTGGTGGGGTAACCCCGAGCTTCCCAAGCTCCGGGTGGAAACCCCAGCGGTGCGGGAGTACCTCCTGGACGTGGCGGAGTACTGGATTCGCTTCGGGGCCGACGGCTGGCGCCTGGATGTGCCCAACGAGATCCAAGACCCCGAGTTCTGGCGGGCCTTCCGCCACCGGGTAAAAGGGGCCAACCCCGAGGCCTACATCGTGGGCGAGATCTGGGAGGAGGCCGACTTTTGGCTCCAAGGGGACATGTTTGACGCCACCATGAACTATCCCCTAAGCCGGGCCCTCCTGGGCTTCGTGGGAGGGGAGGTCCTGGACCAGGAGCTTGCCGCCCGCTCGGGCCTGGGGCGGATCGAGCTCTTGCAGGCCCTGGCCTTCAGCCACCGCCTGGAAGGCCTGTTCAGCCGCTACCGCCCGGAGGTGGTGCGGGCCCAGATGAACCTCCTCACCTCCCACGACACCCCCCGCCTCCTCAGCCTTCTTAGGGGAAGCGTGGAGCGGGCCAGGCTGGCCTTGGCCCTCCTTTTCCTCCTACCCGGAAACCCCACGGTCTACTACGGGGAGGAGGTAGGCATGGAAGGGGGCCACGACCCCGAGAACCGGGGAGGTATGCTTTGGGAAACGGGCCGCTGGAAGGAGGAGATACGGCAAACCGTGCGGCGCCTGGCCCGCCTGCGCCAAGAACACCCCGAGCTCCGCAGCGCTCCCTATGGGCGGGTCTACGCCGTGGACGGGCACCTGGCCTTCACCCGGGGGCCCTACCTGGTGGTGGTGAACGCCACCCCCGAGCCCTTTCGCCAGGACTTTCCCCTCCATGGGGCCCTGCCTCGAGGCGCCCAGGCCGTGGACCTGCTCTCGGGTAGCTTCTGCATCCCCACGGGCGGAAGGCTTTGCGGGCCCGAGCTACCCCCTTTCTCCCTGGCCGTCTGGGTGGAGGTCTAGGGCCAGACTCCCTCAAAGTGCAGAAGCCAGGCCTTAAGCCCCTCCTGCCCGGCAAACCCCCCCAGGCGGCCATCGGCGTGGATTACCCGGTGGGCGGGCACCAGGAGGAAAAAGGGCGAGGCCCGCATCCCCGCCCCCACCGCCCTGGGGGATAGGCCAAGCTCCCGGGCCAGGCTGCCGTAGCTCTCCGTGCGCCCATACGGGATCAGGCGCACCCGTTCGTAAAGGGCTACCCGCATGGGGGAAAGACCCTCATAATCCAGGGGGATATCCAGAAAGTCCGGCCTTGCCCCAGCGAAGTAGGCCAAAACCCTCTCCCGCACCGCTTCCGCCAAAGGCCCTCGAGCCTCGGGCCCCCGGGGGAAAAGGGCCGGCTCCAGAACCCGCACCCCCTGAGGGCCCACCTGGAGCCACAGGCCACCGATAGGGGTAGGAATCCACATGGCGCCTTAGCGGGAAGCCCAGGGGAGCCCCGCAAGTCCACCCAGCAGGAGGTCCGAAAGGAAGGTGCCGGGGAAGTAGTGCCCAAGGATCTCCCGGTACCCGTACCCTGCCTCCGCCATGCCCTTGGCCCCCCACTGGGAAAGCCCCACCCCGTGCCCCGCTCCCCGGCCCAAAGCCTCCCAACCCTGGAACTCCACCAAAGCCGAGGGCAGGCCCAGGTTCCGCACCAACCGCTGGGCCTCCGGGCCCTGCACCTCCACCCCAAGGAGCCTAAGCCGCCACACCCGCCCCGAGGCGCTCCGCTCCAGGACCACCGGGGCTTCCGCCACCCCCCCTTTGGGTCCATAGCCCATGTACTTCAAGAGGGCCGCGGCCCTCTCCGGGCTCACCGAAAGCCGCCACCGGCTCCTGGGGCCCTGGGCGTAAGGGTCCGGGCGAGGCCGCAGATAGGGAAGGGCCCTTTGAAAGACCTCCTCGCTCCCTGCGGTCATTCCCCCGGAATCCGCATGGTAGAGGGCGGATATGGCCCGCCCCTCGTAGCTCAACACCTTTCCCCAAGTGGCCCTAACCGCCTCCTTGTGCCGGAGGGTTTCCACCTCCAAGCCTTGGTACACCTGGCAAAGCTGGCTGGCGCAAAGGTCATAAGGAGCCTGGGGATTCAGGCGGTTTACGGCGAAGGTCCGGGCCACCACCGCCTGGGCCTTGAGGGCCTCCAGGGGAAAGCTTTCGGGCATCTCGGCGGGAAGGACTCCCAAAAGGTAGTCCTCCAAAGGCACCAGGTTCACCACCAAAAGCCTTCCCCCTTGGGCCAAAAGGCGCACCCCACCCCGGTAAGACCGCCCTTCCAGACGGAAATAGGGTCCAGGAAACTCCCAAAGGGGCTGGACCCTGCCCTCTACCCAGACCCCCTGGGGCATGCTCCGGACCCGCACCACCCCCTGGACTTCGGGTAGAAAGAGGGAAACCTCCCTTCCCTCCGCTATTTCCTGGAGGAGAACCCTGAGGGTAGGCCCCGCCGAGGCCTCCTCCTGGGCGTGGGCCAAGAAAACCCCCAGCAAGACCCATACCAGGATGCCCTTTAACCCCTGCACCATACCTTGCCCCCATCCTACACCAGGAACTTAGAGAAAAGGGGGGTGTGGGGGGCTATAATCCCCCGGTTTTCAAACCGGG